>NZ_JAIOSW010000050.1 GCF_021107415.1 Desulfobacula sp. | reverse complement strand
CTGCGCTCATATTAATGCCATGACACCCTGGCCGGGAGCCTTTACCCATCTTGGGGACAGGCGACTTAAAATTTTTAAGGCCAAAGCTTCTGACCTGCCTTCACGTCAAGAACCCGGCGTCATTTTTCAATGCGACAAACAAGGAATTCATGTGGCAACGGCAAAAGGCAGCCTTATCATCCTTGAGCTGATGGGAACATCCGGAAAACGATTAAAAACCAGGGAATTTTTGTGCGGCCATAAAATTGATCCACCTGTAAAATTTGATCCTGCATGATTAAAGACCCCCGACACATAGCCTTGAATATTTTGCTTTTCTGGCACAAAACATCTCACCCCCTTGATAAAAGCCTGGAAAGCTATTCAGAAGAAATATCATTTCTTTCTAAAAATGACAGAAGCCTTTGCAATGCATTGGTATTTGGTGTTCTTCGCCAAAGAGAATCCATTGATTGGATCATACGGGCATTTTCCAACACTCCGTTTGAAAAAATTGATATAAAGCCGTTATACCTGCTTCGAATCGCCCTGTTTCAAATCATGTATATGGACAGAATTCCCGTCTTTGCTGCTATTAATACAACCATCAATATTGCAAAAAAACTTTCAGACAAAAAAACTGCCGGATATATTAATGCCGTGTTAAGAACCGCAGCAGAAAACTTCTCAAAGGTTTCTTTGCCGGATGCAAAGGATAATGCGCCAAAATTTATTTCTGTTAAATTTTCCATGCCCTTATGGCTGTCAAAGAAATGGATACAGACCTATGGATTTGAACCTGCCCGCTCTCTTTGCCAGCAGATAAACACTATTCCTCAGATCACCCTTCGAACCAATACATTAAAAGTTGACAGAAAATCTCTTTCCAAGAGACTTTCTTTAGTTGCAAAAAATATTCAGCAGACAGATTATGCAAATCAGGGAATCAGTTTTAGCAACCCCACTCTCCCTATCCATGAGTTTGAAACATTTAAACTTGGATTATTTCAAATCCAGGATGAAGCAGCACAGATTATCACCCAATTGCTGGCACCCGAACCTGGTGAAAAAATTCTGGATGCCTGTGCAGGTCTTGGAGGCAAAACAGGTCATATTGCCCAGCTCATGAAAAACAAAGGGATCATTATCGCAGCGGATGTTGAAACCAAAAAACTTGAATCCCTTCAATTGGAATCAAAAAGACTGGGCATTGATATTATTCAGACAAAACCGATAAATCTGTTAAAAACATCTATTAAGGATTTTGACTTTTATTTTGATCGTGTCCTGATGGATGCGCCCTGCACAGGACTTGGAGTAATGCGGCGAAATCCCGACACAAAATGGAAGCGCTCAAAAAAGGATATTGAACGGCTTGCAGCAAAACAAAAAAAAATGCTCAATGCCGCAGCAAATCTGGTTAAGCCGGGTGGAATCCTTGTCTATGCCGTTTGTTCCTGTGAAAGAGAAGAAAATGAAGAAGTCATCCATAGATTTTTAGATAAAAGAAAAGATTTTTCAATTGATAAAGATTTTAAATCTGATAATTATTCTAGCTTAATGACTCAATTAATATCCCGGGATGGGTTTTTAAAAACATATCCCGAGGCAAATAATATGGATGGTTTTTTTGCAGCCCGATTAAAGAGGAAGTCTAAATCCTAAGTGAAGTTAATTTTAAAATATTTATTTATTTTTCTAACGGCATTTATCCTTGCGGGAAGCATCGCCTATTACTCGGTCCGTCTTTTTACGCAGAGCGCCGATGAAATCATACTGCCCGAATTAACCGGTAAAAATATTATCTATGTTTTAGAAACCCTTACCAATATGGGATTAAATGCAAAACTTTATGGTACCCGGTATAATGATACCATTCCCAGGTACAGCGTTATTTCCCAGGACCCCCAGCCAGGAGCTACCATAAAAAAGGGCCGGGATGTTATTATCTATATTTCAAAAGGGGCCAAAGAAAATATTATACCGGATTTAAGGCAAATCCCCCTTGAACAGGCCCTGATCCTTCTTGAAAAAAATGAATTCAAAAAGGGGCATATCTCGTTCACTTATTCTTTAAAAACTAAAAATAAAAGTATCATTGCACAGTATCCAAAACCTTTTTCCAATGCGTTAAAAGGATCTTTTTGCAATCTGCTTGTCAGCCGCGGGGCCAAACCAATGGGAATGGTTATGCCTGGCATAAAAGGATTACAGCTTGAAAAAGCGTCTGCAATTATCGGAAACCACCATCTTGCCATTTCCAAGATCGTTTCAAACGTGGATCAAAATCAGGATTACGGGGTTATTTTATCTTATTCCCCCGGGGCCGGCAGCTATGTGACCGGTGACACGCCCATAACCCTTGTTGTCAACAGCACAGAAAAAAACAAAATAATGACCCCTGATAAACTAAACAGCACTATCCTCTTAACTCATTCTTTAGCCCCTGGTTTCTTAAAACGTCATGTCAGGGTTGAAACTGACATGTTCGGACCTATAGTTGAACTTTATAATGAATATATGAAACCGGGTGTTGATATTAAAATTTTAGTTCCTTTAAGGAAAAAAACCAACATTAATATTTTTATTGACCATAACCTTGTTAGAACAATTATTATTGATCCCTGGAAAGAGGACAACAATATAGGAGACACACTATTATGGGAATCATCGCCCCTTCAATTCTATCAGCCGATTTCACCAGACTTGGTGAAGAATTAAACGCCGTTGAACAAGCAGAAGCTGACTGGATACATATTGCTGTCATGGACGGACAATTTGTCCCTAACATCACCTATGGCCCCATCATTGTTGAAGCATGTAAAAAAGCATCGAATCTTGTTCTTGACGTTCATTTGATGATTGAAAAACCAGACCTGATCATCCCTGAATTTGTCAAAGCCGGGGCTGATTACATTTCAGTTCATCAAGAAGCCTGTACTCATCTTCACCGAAGTCTTCAGCTGATTAAAAGTTTCGGTATTAAGGCCGGTGTGGCATTAAACCCAGCCACACCCCTGTCTTCCATAAAATGGGTGGCAGATCAGCTGGACTTTGTCCTGATCATGAGTGTAAATCCGGGATTTGGCGGCCAGAAATTCATTAAATCCAGTATTGATAAAATAAAAGCCTTATCTCAACTGCTTAAGGAGAAAAATCCTGATGCCATCATCCAGGTGGATGGCGGTATCAATAAAAATACTATTAAATCAGTTTCCAAGGCAGGTGCCACATCCTTTGTTGCCGGATCTGCTATTTTCAACACAAAAGATTACAAGGAAGCCATATTAAATTTACGGCAAAATTATTAAAGGTTACCAATGAATAAATTCATCATTACTGTCCTTGGAAAGGACAAACCCGGTATTATTTCTCTGATTTCAAATATTTTATATGAACTTGGCTGCAATCTCGAAAACGCAAACCAGATGATCCTGCAAGAACAGTTTGCCGGTTTTTTTATTGTTGATTCCCTGTCAAACATTGATTTTGCGACCCTTTCCCAAACGCTGAAAAATAAAACCAAAACTTCCGGTCTTACTATTCATATCACCCCTGTAGAAGACAATAAAAACAGTGAAGAGAACATCAAAGGGGAAACATTTTTAATTACCACCATCGGCCCGGATCAAAAAGGACTTGTGGCAAGATTTTCAAAAATAATAGCCCAATTTAACGCCAATATTGAAAATCTGAAGGCGGTTTTTAAAGGGGGGAAAGACCCAAACGATAATATCATGTCCTACCAGGTGTTTATCACACCGGATATTAATACAAACAAATTGTTTGGCGCATTAAGGCAAAAAGCAAAAGAACTTGAACTTGATATTCGGATTCAACATAAAAACATCTTTGATGCTATCAATAAAATCTAATTTGGGCGTTCGAATAAAATAAATCTTGATTTCAGGTTCAATTTTTTTTATTAAAGAAAGCAAGAGTTTGTAATTTCCAATTAAAAAATAAAAATAATTAATTCAATCAAGAAAAAAAATCCATAATGAAAAAAAATGCTCTTATTATCACCTGTTTTATTGCTCTGTTTGTATCTGTTTTTACAGTTAATATATCCCAAAGTATAGCGGACTGTTCCTGTAGATATTTAGGTGGGTCGAATCGTATCGGAATTGAGTATATTGCCTGTACTGAAGGGGGAGGCAATGACAACACTCCCTATATCTACACAGAACATGGTGCTATCGCTTGTTCCGGGACATCTTTTTACAAATACCCTTGGCCGGCCAGTAGAGAAATTGACTATATTACACCTGCAGCTTTAATTAATATCCTAAAGGGCACTGGTAATTATAGAATATTTCGCAACGAAGATGGTACCCATATACTGGGTATTAGTTCCTGGTTTAATGGTGAGATTGACGGCGTCAATGTAAGAGATTATGACGTTGGACAAGTTTATACAGATGTTATCACCTGCCAGTATATTTTTCCGCCTTTTGATATAGAGCATTGTTGTCATGTCTCAATAAGCGCAGCAAAAACCAATCTGCTTCCGGGCGAAACTGTTGAGATCAATGCCACATCTAAAGGATTTGAAGAAGAAGATATTGTCTGGACTATCAGCCCGGATGAAGACTCAGAAGCAAGAGCAACCATTACAGTCAATGATAAAGGTGCCATTGTTTATGCTGACAGCGATAGTGGAAACGGCACCATGACGATTCGTGCAGAAAATCCAAATGACAGTGAATGTTTTTCAGAACAAATAATAGAAATAGGCTGCGATTCCTGTTCCGGTGCGAATTGCAAGGTTCCCGGGAACGGCGACCCAAAATTGTCGAGCATCGCTTTAACCATGAAGCTTGGCAGCTCATCAAAAGATGTATCTGCAGGGATGCTTTCTCTCAAGTCCGGCACTATGACGTCAACTCTTTCAAAACCGGAATCCTTAAAATTTTCAACCTTGAGCACTGACACAAAGGCCATATATATTAATGATATTATCAGGCAGATTGATGCGGTTGAAACATTTGTGGATATTGTTGTGGTGGCTGATTATAAATATCGTATTGATTTTTATCCGCCTGAAGCAAAAGGCAGTCTTTCCGGAGGTGTATACACCATTGAAAACGGTTCAGAACCATTTGTAAGCTGGATAATCAAAAACCCGGATGCAGCGCCTGATGTTTACAATCAATTAAAAATTGTTGAAAAACGAGGCAGCCTGGAGAAAGAATATCTATACATCTTTAATGACATCACCGACACTTGGAATTTGTCCCGTGGTGCCGGCTTTACCATGGAAGAGTTAAAAACAGAACTATCAGGGAACCAGACTATAAAGACCAGTACCATGAAAGATGATCTGGGATTCGTATCCTCTGTAATAAAAACAACCCGGGAAAATTATCCATGGGGCAAAGAGATCATTAAAGAGGCACAGGACCCCCTGGGAGACAACCTTGTTACCACCACTCAATGGTATGACGATCCTGCCCAGACCGGGAGCTATAAAAAGAAAAAATCCATCCGATATCCGGATGGCTCCTGGATCGCTTTTACGTATGATACTGAAGGGAAAAAACTAACCCAATCTGTTGCTTTTCTGGATACTGTTTTTGGTACGCCCCCGGAGTCTGCCAAAACTGTTTACTATGATTATTCCCCGTTAACCGGAGATACACAACCACTTCATTACAAATATAAACCCAGAACAATTATAGAAAAAACCAAAGGCATTGTAACGGCTAAATCCTTTCATGTTTATTCAGAAGACGGATCAGGAGAAATAACTGAACTTACCGAGGTTTGCACGAATCTATCAGCCCTTTTTGGTGATCCCGATAATTTAATAACTGAACGGATCATGAATCCAGTAAATGATACTGTTGCCGGATCAGACTAAATAAAATCCATTACCTACCCTGACGGCCGGATGACAAGTTATTCATATCAATATGGTACATACAACCAGTCTAATGGTTCAGATCAACCGGGTGCCTTTACTGTAGGATCAGGGGACTTTTTACGAACAACCATCACAAATGGAACCCTGTCAAATCCTGAAGGTATTGATGATAAAACAACCATCACTCAAACCATTGAAAACAGATTAGGTGTGCTTTTTCTTAAAGAGGTACTGGTAAAAACAACCACAGGTTCTGAAAGAATTAGCTGGCAGGT
>NZ_JAIOSW010000412.1 GCF_021107415.1 Desulfobacula sp. | reverse complement strand
CCATGATAGATCCAATACCTCCCTGGCCCTCCGGAGTTGGCACTTCAATCAATGATGTTTTGACCACCTCGTAAAATTCCCTGCCATCCGGAGACAGGGTTGTGTTCTTTAAATAGCCGAGACTGACATCAAGAAACAGTTTGCTAGTCTTTAATTTGCGCGAGGCAAGTTTGTTCTCTTTGACTTTCTGATCAATGGCTGGTTTTACCAAAAAAGAGATCCCTTCTCCCCTTTCCACCAGATCAATGATAAACCCGGTATTATCGGATTCCATGAAAATATTGGGTATGGAGTCGTGTTCTTTGTAAAGGTCCAGAATCTTTTTCCGGGTGCCAGAGCCTTTTCCCTTTATGATGACCGGTTCCATCAAAATATCATGAAATTCCACTTCATTTTTCCGGGTCAACGGATGATTCACAGGGAGGACAATGACGATTTCTTCCTGGCTGAAAGGAATGAATCGAATTCTTGGACCATTTACTTCCATTTGAGCCACCACCACCACTTCATTTTTAAATTCCAGCAGACTGTTAATCATAGCCATGGAACTGCCTTCTTCAAGAATAATTTTTATTTTGGGATATGCCCTGTGAAAAACCGAAATAATTGATGGCATAATATATTCGGCATAGGCTTTTGTACACCCCACTTCCAAAAGTCCCAGATTCAGTTCCTTCACCTGGGTCAATGTGTTTTCAACCTCATCCTCAATATCAAAAATGAGTTCAGCCTTTTCAAACAGTATTTTTCCTATATGGGTGAGAATTAGTTTTCTTCCCTGTTTTTTAAACAAATTCAAATCATGGTATTTTTCAAAAAGTTTAATCTGGGCTGTCACCGCAGGCTGGGAAATAAAAAGTTTTTCAGCTGCAATGGTATAGCTGCCGTGCTTTGCAACATAATAAAATGCCCGTAATTGGTTCAAGTTAATCATGAATTACAATCCTTGATTTAAGTTGCTGCATAAAAAAGACATAGTATAAGAAAAACTTATAAACCCTATAAGTTTATATGAATTGACACTTTTTTTGTCAACAAATAAAACTGATCCATACCATACTTGTTGTCTGAAATTAATTTTACCTGGCTTGTTTTTGTACGTTGGCGGCTTCTATCTTACTCTTCACACTATTCTTTGTTTTTTACAAGTATGGGTCAGCTTTTCGGGTTTTTAGTTTGGTCGATTTTTTAACACTTAATTTTTTTATGGAGGTAAAAATGGCTGATAACAAGTTCCCAAGTCCCCACGAGATAGAAGCAATCCCCGGAACAGAAGGATGGGAAAGGATGTATCCTTATCACTATCTTTTTACTACAAAAGATAAGGAGCGAAAGGAATATGAGGAGAATGCCTTCTGGTTCAATGATGCACTTCATTATCCCGAGCCCATGTATCCATTTGATATTATCTGGGATGAGGCCTGGTTTCTGGCTTTATCACAGTTTAATACCCGGATTTTTATGATACCGCCTGCGCTCGGCATAGATCATAGAATTATTAATGGTAATGTCTATATTACCCCGGTTCCGGTTACTGATCCAGAAGAAGTTCAAAAAAGGATCCCTTTGTTCATGGAAAGGGCGGGATATTATTATGAAAACTGGGACAAACTCCAGGATCAGTGGGAAGATAAGATGAAAGGGATTATTACCGATCTTGATAATATTCCAATCGATCCCCTGCCTGATATGGAAGATATCTCGGTTGTTAAAAACGGGCTGGGTACTTCCAGTGGTTATGAACTGCTCAAAAACTATGACAAGTTAATAGACCTGGGTATTCTCTGCTGGCAGTATCATTTTGAATTTTTAAACCTGGGCTATGCATCCTATGTCACCTTTGTTGATTTTTGCAGTAAAGCCTTTCCTGATATGCCCCTCCAGAAAATTACCCAGATGGTTGCAGGAATTGATGTACTTTTATACCGCCCTGATGATGAATTGAAAAAACTGGCTAAACTGGCCATTGAACTTGGCATTGATTCACAGATAGGAGATGATACCAAGGATGTTGAAGTTGTGATCCCGGAACTTGCAGGTTCTGAGAACGGAAAAAAATGGATCACTGCCTGGGATGAAGCCAAAAATCCATGGTTCAATATTTCAACGGGAACCGGCTGGTATCACCAGGATGTTTCATGGAATGACAATTTGAATGTTCCTTTAAGCTCCATCAGAATTTATATTGAAAAGCTCAAGCAAGGCAAATCCATTGACCGGCCCCTGGAAGCAGTTAAAGCGGAACGTAAAAAATTGATTAAAGAATACAGAGGTCTTTTAAAAACCGATGAAGACAGACAGACATTTGATCAGCTTCACGGTACCTCGGAACTTGTTTTCCCCTATGTTGAGAATCATATGTTCTATGTGGAGCACTGGTTCCACTCCGTATTCTGGAACAAGATGAGAAATGTCGCTTCCATCATGAAAGAGCATCAATTCATAAAAGATACAGAAGATATCTGGTACCTGTCCCGCAGTGAAATAAAAGAAGCATTATGGGATGTTGTAACCTCATGGGCTACGGGAACAAAAGGATATGGTCCATTGCACTGGCCCGAAGAAATCGAATGGAGAAAAGGCATTTACAAAAAATTCAAGGAAAATCGGCCTACTCCCGCAGTTGGAACGCCTCCTGAAGTCATTGCAGAACCGTTTACCATTGTGCTCTGGGGGATTACAAATGACAGCATGGCAGCCTGGGCAAAATTAAAAGAAATCGGTGATCCTGATAAAGTGAATGAAATTGAAGGTTTTGCAGGGTCTCCCGGTGTTGTTGAAGGCATTGCAAGGGTATGCCGGTCTGTTGAAGATATCGGAGAACTCAAAGAAGGTGAGATCCTGGTGGCACCAACAACTTCGCCATCCTGGGCTCCGGTATTTCAAAAAATCAAAGGGGTTATCACTGATGTGGGCGGTATCATGTGCCATGCAGCTATTGTCTGCCGTGAATATGGTATGCCGGCAGTTGTTGGGACAGGTCAGGCAACAGCAATTATTAAATCCGGTATGAAGATTAAACTTAATGGTGATACCGGCAGAGTATATATCGAAAGGTAAGGCAGGCATCATGGAAAAAAGACATGACTACGTCCTCTGGTTTGAAGAATGTGATCTGGAATCAATACCTATGGTGGGTGGCAAAAATGCCAGTTTAGGGGAACTGCTGAAAGCAGATATCCCGGTGCCGCCCGGATTTGCAGTGACCACCAAAGCCTATAATCTTTTTCTTGAGCAGGGAAACATCAAAAAAGAAATATTCAAAACTTTGGAAAGTGTTAAAGCCGATGATGTGGACTCCGGAGAAAAAGCAAGTATCGCTATCAGAGACCTGATTGAAAGTACACCAATAAATGATGATTTGCAGGATTATATTTGTGAATTTTACAGAAGGCTTTCTAGAAAATGTAATGTTCCGGCAGTTCCGGTGGCAGTAAGATCAAGCGCAACGGCCGAGGACCTTCCCGGGGCAAGCTTTGCTGGACAGCAGGATACCTTTCTCTGGATAAGAGGGGTGGAGGGTATTCTTGAGCATGTAAAGAAATGCTGGTCAAGTCTTTTTACTGCGCGGGCAATCTACTACAGAACCAAGATGGGATTTGATCACGAACTGGTGGAAATCTCTGTAGGTGTCCAGAAAATGGCAAATGCATGGACCGCCGGTGTAATGTTTACAATGAATCCTGCCACCGGCGATCACT
>NZ_JAIOSW010000387.1 GCF_021107415.1 Desulfobacula sp. | reverse complement strand
TGGTCGGGTCGGTGTTAGGCTATTTTATCACTTTAGGTATTACCCGGCCGATCAATAAAGGGGTTGAGTTTGCCAAAGCAATGTCAGAGGGTGATTTGACCCAGACCCTGGATATTGACCAGGCAGATGAAATCGGAATTCAGGCAAAAGCCCTTAATGAGATGAGCATAAATTTAAGAAAAATGTTCACAGATATTGCATCCGGTACTCAGACCCTGACGGCTTCTTCCACCGAGCTTTCAGCTGTTTCAGAACAAATCGCTACAAATTCGAAACAAACCACAGAAAAATCAAACAGTGTGGCTGTAGCTGCTGAAGAGATGGCTACCAATATGAATAGTGTGGCCGCAGCCACTGAACAAACCGCGGCTAATATCCAGACCATTGTTTCTGCGGCAGAAGAGATGACTGCCACCATCAATGAAATAGCAGGCAATACAGCCAAGGGCAGTGAAACAACCTCTCATGCGGTTAAAAAGGCCGAAGAAGTTTCAAGAAAAGTTGATGAGCTTGGAAAAGCTGCCTCAGAAATCAGCAAGGTCACGGAAACCATTGCCGATATTTCCGCTCAGACCAATCTTTTAGCACTCAATGCCACCATTGAAGCGGCTAGGGCAGGAGAAGCCGGTAAAGGGTTTGCCGTTGTGGCACAAGAGATAAAATCCCTTGCCCAGCAGACGGATGAAGCCACCAGGGAAATTAGCGAAAAAATATCCGGGGTTCAGACCACCACGGCCCAATCCGTCACTGCAATTGAATCTATAGTCACAGTCATTAATGATATCGATAGTATTGTCACCACGGTTGCTACTGCCATTGAAGAACAGTCAGCCACCACCCAGGAAATTTCAAACAATGTGAGCCAGATAGCCGAAGGAGTTCAGGAAGTCAATGAAAACGTGAACCAGGCCTCAGCTGTAGTCGGGGAAGTCACCCAGGATATTACAGGGATCAGCCAGGCATCAGAAGAAGTGAACACCGGTAGCCAGCAGATCAATATCAGTTCCACCGAATTATCCAAACTGGCTGAAAATCTTAATGAAATGGTAAGTCGATTTAAAATTTAGATTCGGAGCCCTGTTATTTATGGATGATAAACTCACAGAACTACGAGCTCAATTGAAAGAGCAGGCATTGAAAGACCATGAGAGGCTTTCCCGTTTATTTATTGAAGACAGGTTCAAATTTGAACTTGAAAGAAAGGAGGCAATTGAGAAGAAGCTTAATATAAAAAACGAGAAACTGAGGAATAATCTGATTAAATTACAGAAGAAATGGGATGACATTCTGAAAAATTCAGGCTCAAGTCATAACCGGTTTGTCCTGATTCAAATGCTTTTCTGGGATCATGTTAATGATCATTTCAGACCTGCTTTAAATTGTTTTGGATCCAAAAAAGAATAAAGAAAAGTTTTCGCTAAATAATAGAAACAATTTCTTGGAGAATGGACAATGGTTATAAAATCAACCTACCAGGAATTGGAGCAACGGGTAAAGGAATTAGAAAAAGACGTCCTCAAAACTGAACGTTTGAAAGAGGGGCTTTTGGCTACCCGTCAACTGTTCATGGATATTGTTCAATCCCTGCCTGATCCTACTTTTGTCATCGACAGGGATAAGAAAATAGTTGTGTGGAACCGGGCAATTGAAAAAATGACCGGATTGTCCGGGGAAAATATGATCGGAAAGGCTGACAATGCATATTCGATTCCTTTTTGGGGAGAACCCAGGCAAGTGTTGATCGACCTTATTATGGACCATGATCAGGATGCTTTCCTCCCATATGATTTTATTGAGAAGTACGGTGACAGCTTGGTCAGTGAGGCTTTTCTGCCAAGCTTTAGAGGTGGCGATGGTATCCATGTATGGTTGAAAGCATCCCCGCTATATGATAGCTGTGGAAACTTGATTGGCGCCATCGAAGCAATCCGTGACATCACCGAAAAAAAGCAGACAGAAAGAATCCTATACAAAGAAAAGGAAAGGCTGTCTACAATTTTTGAAAGCAATCCCCATGGTATGGCTATGGTTGATAATAACGGTCAATACCTCTATATCAATTCTTGTTTTACAAAAATTACCGGGTACACACTAAAAGATATTCCCTCCAGGAAAGAATGGTTTGAAAAAGTCTATCCAGATGAGGAGGATAGAAAAAGAATTGCTCGAATATCGGAAAAAGACAATATAAAAAAAAATTTGGACGAGAATCGGGAATTTTCGATCAGATGTAAAAATGGTCAGTCAAAGAATATAGAGTTTAGAACTACCTATTTAAAGGATCAAATAATTTATGTGTTGACAGATGTCACACAACACATGAAAGCCAAAGAAGCACTAAGGGAGAGTGAAGAAAGATTAAAAGTCATTTTTGCAGCAAATCCCGATCCTGTTGTTGTGTACGATGTTAATAGGCATCCAGTATATTTGAATCCCGCCTTTACTGAGGTTTTTGGATGGTGCTTGAATGAACTGCAAGGCAAACGTATCCCCTTTGTTCCCATGGATCAAAAAAAAATCACCAAAGAAAAAATAAAAGAAATTTATGAATCTGGAAATCCTGTTCGATTTGAAACAAAGAGATTATCCAGACATGGGGAGATCATTGATGTTCTCTTTAGTGCAGCGATGATAAAGGATCTTAAAGGAATAAGCAATGGACTTGTTGTTAATTTAACGGATATTATCGAACAAAAAACAATCGAAGAACAACTCAGACAATCCCAGAAAATGGAAGCCATTGGGACCCTTGCCGGAGGTATTGCCCATGATTTTAATAATATTTTGTCTGGAATTTTCGGGTATGCCCAGCTGATAGAGATGAGCCTTAATGATCCGGATAAAGCAAGAAAAAATTTAAAACTGTTGGTTAAAGGCGCTCAAAGGGCAAGTGATCTGGTTCAACAAATTCTGATGTACAGCAGGCAGACTAAACACAAAAAAAATCCGCTTAAGTTATTTCTTATCGTTAAAGAAGCGATCAAATTTCTACGTTCCTCAATACCCGCAACCATTGAAATACAAGAAAAGATATTATCCCGGGCAGTGGTAATGGCAGATCCTACCCAGGTACACCAGATCGTTATAAATCTTTGTACAAACGCTTACTATGCGATGTTTGATTCAGGCGGAACATTAACGGTAGCATTGGACGATATTGAAATCGCAGAACAGGACCATCTCACATCGAATTCTTCCATGCCTGGTAATTATGTCAAACTTGAAGTAAGTGATACAGGTCAGGGTATGGACAAAAAAACCTTGGAAAGAATATTTGACCCTTATTTCACCACAAAAGGAATTGGCAAAGGTACTGGTCTGGGGTTGTCCGTGGTTGACGGCATTGTCAAAAAGCACAATGGGTTCATCAAAGCATACAGTGAGGTCGGTCATGGTTCTATGTTTCAGGTATTCTGGCCGGTAATTGAAAAGAAGAGTTCCCATAATTTTTCAGAAAAAATGGAAAACATTTTGCCCAAAGGGACTGAGCAGATCATGCTCGTGGATGATGAAACCGATATTCTTGACACATTACAGGAAATTTTGGAAAAAGAAGGGTATAAAGTAGCAATCTTTAAAGACGGGCTATCCGCATTACACGCCTTTACTAAAAATCCAGGTATTTTTGATCTCGTCATCACTGATATGACAATGCCTCAGATGACGGGTGAAGAACTGTCTGCCAAGATTTTAAAATTAAGAAAAGATATGCCTATTATCCTTTGTACGGGATATCATGAAAATTTTACTAAGGACATGGCTTGTGAGATTGGTATCAGCAAATATGTTCAAAAACCATTAACGGGTCAGGAATTGTCTGCTTTAGTTCGTGAAATACTGGATGGAAAATAAAGAGTAATATGAAAAAATATAAAATATTATTGGTTGATGATGATCCTGTCCTCATAAAAGGTACAACTTTGTATCTTGAACAAAAAGGGTATCGTGTTTTTACAGCTGATAAGGGAAAAGCAGCAATTGAATTGTTACAGAACACCTCCTTTGATCTGGTATTGACTGATCTTATCATGCCGGGGATTGATGGTTTTCAGGTATTAAAAGAGGCAAAAAAGTTACATCCCGAAATAATGGTCGTAGTTATGACGGGTTATGGCGATGTTAAATTTGCCATTGATTGTCTTCGACTTGGGGCTGATGATTATATGCTCAAGCCCTGTGAGCCGGAAGAAATGCTGATCCGAATAAAAAATTGTTTCGAGAAACTGGAGATCAAAAAACAGGCTGAGCAGACAGAGAAAAAGCTGCATAAATTGCAAGAAGAAATTTTGAATGCCCGAAGACTTGAATCCCTTGGAATATTGTCCGGTGGTATTGCCCATGACTTTAATAACCTTCTGCATGTGATCATAGGATATATTTCCCTGACAAATGAGGATTTGAACATTGAGGGCAAAACGTCTGAAAACCTAAGAGAAGCCGAAAAAGCATGTATCCGGGCAAAAGAAGTGGCAACACGATTAATCACTTTTTCACAAGGCGGAAATCCGGTTAAGGAATTAACAAATATAAGCGATGTGATAAAAGATGCGATTATTTCAGAATTTAGGGGGGATGCCACTAAGTCAGAGATTTCAATACCGGATGATATCAGGCCTGCATATATTGATGCTGTTCAGATAAAGCAGGTTGTTCATAATATCGCAGTGAATGCCAGAGAGGCAATGCAAAATAAGGGGCTGCTTAAAATATATTGCCGGAATATTGATTTTATAAAAGAAGGCCACCTGACATTAAGTCAAGGCAACTATATCAAAATATCCTTTGAAGATCAGGGGTGCGGTATATCAAAAGAACACCTGAAAAAAATATTTGATCCTTATTTTTCAACAAAAGACAGGGGCGTTAATAAAGGCCAGGGGTTGGGGCTTGCAATCTGTCATTCTATTATCAGTAAGCATAAAGGGCTGATTACAGCAGAATCCGAACCGGGAAAAGGATCAATCTTTTCGGTTTATCTGCCGGCAGCTGTTTTGATCAAAGAGCCCGGCTTTCAAGAATCAGGGGAATCATCAATAACACAGAAGCCTGTAAAGCAACCTGTCACAGGGAAAATTCTTGTAATGGATGATGAAGAGATGATTCGTTCTTTTATGACCCAGATACTTAACAGATTAGGATATGATGTTGAAACCTGCACCGATGGCAAAGAGGCGATTGAAATATATAAAAAGGCCATGGAATCAAAACAACCCTTTGATGTTGTGATTTTAGATTTAACCAATCAATATGGAATGGGAGGACAAGAATCCATGAGGAGACTTCTTGAAATTGATCATGATGCTAAAGGGATAGTTAGCACGGGTTATTCTAATGACCCGGTGGTTAGCAATTTCAGATTATACGGTTTTTCAGGTTTTCTTACTAAACCGGCAACTAAAGATCAATTGACCCAGGTTATAAATGCG
>NZ_JAIOSW010000151.1 GCF_021107415.1 Desulfobacula sp. | reverse complement strand
TTGAACAACCAGCGGATAGAACAAGCCGGTATCCTTGAATTACCTGAACTGGATTTTCTTGAACTGACCGTGCTTGTGGAATGGCATGCAAAAGAGGGATTTATCGGGGATGCCGGTGTGTCTTATCTTTTTAAAACAAATCAAGGTTCAATACTGTTTGATGTCGGTTTTGGCCCATCACGCCCGGCATTTTCCCATAATGCCCTAAAACTTAAGTTTAACCTGGATCCATCAACCTGCCCCTCCTATGAAACTTGCTGTCCCAATGGAAGTTTTATAATGAAGCAAGTACCTTTACCCGGACTTGATTCAACACTCATTTCACCTTTATGGTCTTCCACAATAATATAATATGAGACTGAAAGCCCGAGACCTGTTCCCTTGTCAACCTCCTTGGTTGTAAAAAACGGCTCAAAGATCCGCTTGCAGGTTTCTTTATCCATTCCCGGACCATTGTCTTCAATTTCAATGCGGGCCATGTTTTCATCTTTTAACAGGCGCAGGATTAATATCGGTTTTTCATGGTGCAGGTTTCCTTCGTGCATCGCGTCTGCCGCGTTTTTGAAAATGTTAAAAAAGACCTGTTGAATTTTGCTTCCATTGCAAAAAACAAAAGGAAGATCCGGATCATAGTCCCTTGTAATTTTAATTTGTTTGAAATCGTATCTTTTTTTCAGGTCATAATCATTTTGTGCAAGCTTTAATGTTTTTTCAATTAAATGACTCAAATATTGTGTATTTTTATTTGAATCACTTTTTTTAGCAAAACTCAGTACGTTTTTAATGACCGTTGCCGCACGTATGCCTGCTTCATTGATATTTTCAAGGTGGTGAAGAATGTTCCGCTCTTCCATAAATTTTTTAATAATAGTCATTGAAGTGCCGATTTTTTTTGCAATTTTATCATTAGCAGGCATATTTTTTGTCAGCCGGTTATGAATAACCTGTGCATTTTGCATCATTCCGGCTAAGGGATTATTGATTTCATGGGCCATTCCAGCGGCAAGGCCGCCTAAAGAAAGCATTTTTTCAGTATGGACCATTATTTGCTGAGTCAAATGACGCTGGGTGATATCCATGAGCGAGCCCTCATTAATTCCTGGTTTGCCCTCTTTGCCGGTGACGGTCCTTATATTCAATGAGACCCATATGATACTTCGGTTCTTTTTATAGAGCTGAACTTCAAAGTCGCGTACTCTGTTCTGATGATTCAATTTTTTTAATAATTCCCTGTATTTTTTTGGATCCACATAAACATCATCGAGAACCGGGACCGCAGACAAAAGTTCTACAGGGCTTTCATACCCCATGATTGTTGCAAGGGAAGGGTTGGCGCTAATCAGTTTTCCCATTGAGTCTATCTGAAAAATTCCTTCAATGGAATTTTCAAAAATACTCCGGTATTTTTTTTCTGACTGCATTAATTTGCTATTGTATTCCTCAAAGTTTTGCATGAATTTGTTAAAATAACACCCAAGTTTGCCGATTTCATCTTTTGATGTAATGTCGGTTCTAACGGAAAAAGCCCCTTTGGCTCCGGCATTAAAATTTTTCATAAGCTTGTTTAAAGGCCGGGTTAGGTAAGAACTCAACCAGAAAGTGGTCAGGAACAATAAAAGGATGAAAGTCAATGTTAATCCTAAGAACATTCTTTGTAAGCCGTGCAACGGCTGAAGGTATTCCTCCATGTAGCAGGAAGATGCAATAATCCAGTCAAATTCCTGAATATAGTTGAAAACAATCAGTTTTTCCCTGGGCCGGTTTTCCCCGGGATTTGCCCAGGTATAAGTCATTTTACCGTTCTTCAGGGCGCAGATTTCCTGGATAAACATTCTTCCGTTTGCATCAGGGGCCTTATATACGTTGCTGCCCTGAAGCGTGGGATGGATGATTACATCGCCTTTGCTGTCAAGTATATAAGGGTAGCCGGTATCCCCGGTTTTTATCGACAATATGCTTTTCTGTAAATTTTCCATATTGATCAATTTATAAAATTCATCTCTGTAAGACGAGGCGGCAATAACCCATTCCCAGGGCTTGAAATAGAGAAGGTACATGGATTTTTTTCTTTTTATCTCTTCACCGGGATTCTTCCATTCATATTCGATGTAACCATTTTTTAGTTTTGCACCTTTTTGTACAAAATCAACGGCTGCCACATCCTCCCCCTGTATTTTGGGATGCACAGCCAGTATAACTGAACCGGGTGCCTTACTGATATCCCATGCAAAGAAATAACCTGTTTTTCCAATACGCTGGCTGAGCATGATTTCCCCGGCTTTTTTCTTTGCCCCAGCTTTTGTCATTTTACCCATTCTGTATTGATCATAATGGTATTGGATTATATCCAGATTTCCTTTGCTGATGCCGTAAAGGTAATTTTGTATGGACGCTCTTGTGGTGGTATCCACCATTTTGAAAATAGCATTATTCAAATTTTTCAGATCATGTTCAATGTCATGTTCAATTATTTTTTTTACAATGGAATATAAAGCAATACTTCCGGATACGCCGATTATTGTAAAAATAATTGAATAGCATAAAAGAAGTTTTATACGCAGAGAAAAGTTATTAAAATTTTGTGATAGCTTCGGCATAGTCTTTGTCCGGTTCTATATAATAATCGGCAAAATTTGAATCCATTAAATTTTCACAACTCACATCGGTCACTTTTATCGTGGCTGCATTCACACCCGTTACTATGGTCTGAATGTTTTTCATTGAACTTTAACGATACAGTATATTGTGGTGCACTACAAATGAATTTTTGGTTGATTACACAGATCCGGTTTTTTCAGACTCTGGAAAGACTGATTGCAACCTTGAGAATTTAAGTTCCCATTATGCGACTGTTTTGTGTTTTAAATTAATTATAATCTTAAAAATTTATGAGTAACCAGCAAAACAAGGTAAACCGCACCGCTTAATATGATGATGGTGGGTCCGGAAGAAAGACTCCATGAGTAGCTTAGGCAAAGACCTGCCCATGTGAATAAAGTACATAATATAATTGAATAAAGCATCATTTGCCACAGCCTTTTTGCATAAAATGAGGCAATGGCTGATGGAATCGTCAACAAAGCAATCACCAGCACAATCCCCACAATCCTGACCATAAGCACCACGGTCAGAGCTGTAAGAACGAGCAATAAGAGATAGAAAAAAGTCGTATTGATTCCTCTTAAGGAGGTGAACTCATTGTCAAAACAAACACCGAAAAATCGGTTGAAAAAAAGGATGGAAATACCAAGAACCAAGACATCCAGGCAGGCAACATACAAAAGATCTTTACCTGAAATCAGCAGGATATCGCCAAACAGGTAGGAGCTGAGATTGAAATAACCGGGCGTCATGTCAATGAGTAAAATACCCGATGCCATACCCACGGCCCAGAGCGTACCGATAATGGTGTCTTCCCTCTGTTTTGCATGAAGGCTGACAAGCCCAACGGTCACGGCGGCAATGATTGCAGCGAGAATGGCTCCCAACATCGGATCAAACCATGTGAGCCCTGCATTTATCTGAAGAAAAAGTGCCAGGCCGATGCCGCCGAATACGCAATGGGAAATGGCTCCGGCAAGGTAACCGATTTTTTTTATGGTGACAAATGTTCCAATGATGCCAAAGGAAATGGAGGCAAGGGAGCCCATGATAAATGCATATTTCAAAAACAGGTTGTCAGGATCAAAGATCGCATAAACCATATCAATCATGAGTGTGTCCTTTTTGGCTGCACCTGTGATCATGACGTACCATTTTCAGATCTCCATGATAAATATCTTTTATCATGGCTCCGTTTATCAGGGTTGTGGGGTGAATGACTACCTGGCGATTCACACATATAACGCTTTTTACATATTTTGAAACAAATCCGATATCATGGGATACCAGAAGAATGGTCATCTTTGTGTTCAGTTTTTGTAAAATGGAGAATAAATTTTTTTCTGTCTGCTGATCTACATTGGCAGTGGGTTCATCCAGCAAAAGGATATCCGGGCTGCTGCATAAGGCTCTGGCAATAAGAATGCGTTGCTTCTGACCGCCGGAAAGTTCATTAAAATCTGTATTGGCAAAGGCTGACATCCCTATCTCATCAATGGCAGTTAATACCTCAATTCTGTCTTTTTTTGAAAACCACAGAGTTGTTTTTCTAAGCCTTCCCATTAAAACCACATCCATGACGGTTGCTGGAAAGTCCATGTCCAGGTGAGCATACTGGGGCATATACCCGATCTGCTGCCTGGCTTTGTCCGGGGATTTTCCAAATATTCGGATGACGCCTCTATCCGGTTTGATCAAACCTAAGATCAGCTTGAGAAGAGTGGTTTTCCCACCGCCATTGGGGCCGACAATGCTTGCAAATTCCCCTTTTTTAATGACAAGGTCAACATTTTCCAGAATATTGCGTTGTTTATAGGCAAATGAGATATTATTTAATATGATGTCATTATCATTATTATTTTGCATAATTTAAGCCTTAATAAATACGGTTATCTTTTATTGCATTGTACCGGGAAAAGCACTATCATTTATTATTTTAATATCCCGGCAATGGATTGTGCAATATTTTCCATGTTGGTCATGTAATCATAGGCAAGTGGATCAATGGACACCACCACACCGTTTGTGGCAGATGCAATTTTTTGTGCTGTATTCCGGTCAAACTGGGGCTGTGCAAAAATTATCCGTGTTTTCTGTTTTTTTGCAAGCTTGATTATATTGGAAAGCGCTTTTCCTTTGGGCGATTTCCCCATGGTTTCAATTGCAACCTGTTTCAATCCGTAAGCATCTGTAAAATACCCGAAAGATGGATGGAACACAAACAGATTTTCTCCTTTTAAATCTTTGAGCAGTGTTTTCAGACGATGGTCAAGCCCGTCCAGATCTTTTATAAACAGCTCATAATTTTTTTTATACTCATCCCTGTTGGCAGGATCGATGTTGGAAAGTGTTTTGAAAATTGTATGGGCCTGTATTTTTACAATCAAAGGACTCATCCAGATATGGGGGTCTTTACCAATAGATTTACTTTGATCTTTGCCATCATGATGGTGTTCCTTCATGCTTCTCAACACAATGCCTTTACGGGTATCCACAACCATTGCCCCGGCAAGGGATTCAATTTTATGTAAAATACCGTTTTCAAAGGGCACTCCGATCCTGAAATAAATATCTGATGACATGAGTTTCTTTATCTGGTCCGGTGAAGGAGAATAGGTGGCAGGGTTTTTGCCCGGTTTTACCAGGACATCAACTTTTACCTTGCCCTTTCCGATTCTTTCAACAAAATATTTCTGGGGAAGAATACTGACATGGACGTTAAGCAGGGAGGGCTTTGCAAAGAGGTTTAAGGGCAACAGCCATATAAGGACAGCCATTCCGAGTATATAATGTTTTATAAAAATTTTCATTTTTCTCCTTTTAATCATTTTAATAGCAGATCAGATTATTATTTTCCACATATTTAGGTGATTAATGCTTGACATATAAACCGTTCCAAGAATAATGTTCAAGTAGTGCAGGATCAGGTTGAAAGCGGATATTGATAAAGAATGTTATAAAAGTTATGGTAATATGTAATACAGGCGGTTAATTGTGGAAGATAACAGCGGATTTAAAATTCTTACCATTGATGATGAATTCTATATCAGGCAGAGTATAAGAAGTTATCTTGAAGATTATGGATTTATTGTTTTTGAGGCAGAAAACGGTCAAAATGGACTTGAGGTGTTTGATCGGGAAAATCCGGATCTGGTCTTACTTGACTTGCGAATGCCTGAAATGGGTGGACTTGAAGTCCTTGAAATATTAAAGGCCAAAGCGCCTGATATCCCCTTGGTCGTTGCCTCGGGAACAGGGAATATTTCCGCTGTTGTTGAAGCGCTTCATTTGGGTGCCTGGGATTATATTCTTAAACCCATTGAAGATATGAGTGTGCTGTATCACTCAGTGCAAAAATGCCTGAAAGCCAGTCAACTCAAAAAAGAGAATAAACAATATCAGGAAAGGCTGGAAGAACTTGTAAAAGAGAGAACCCACGAACTTCAGCAAAGTGAAGAACGGTATAAGGCCATTTTTGAATATACGGGAACTGCCGCCATCATTATTGAACCGGATGATACCATATCAATGGTGAATTCAAAGTTTTGCGAGTTCGCCGGGATGGACAGTCCGGATATTGCAGGCCGGAAAAAATGGGTTGATTTTGTGGCAGCTGAAGATATCGAAGTCATACGAAATTATATTGATGCAAAGGTAAATCTCGAAATAGATGACTATGCTCCCATGCAGTATGAAATAAAATTTATCGGCAACAATGAAGAAAAAAAATATGTCTATGTCAGCTTAGGGGTTATTCCCGGAACTGACAGGGCGGTTGTCTCGTTGTTGGATGTGACTGAAAAGAAAAAGGCAGAGAAAAGATGGCACAGCCTTGAAAAACAGCTTAGAAAAGCTCAAAAAATGGAAGCAATCGGAACCCTGGCCGGTGGAATTGCACATGATTTGAACAATATTTTAAGCCCTGTTCTGGGATATGCAGATATGATCATGCAATCTTCTGATCCTGAGGCAAATGTTTATAAACGCAGCGAAAAAATACAGAAAGCCGCATTAAGGGCGGCCGATCTGGTCAGCCAGATATTATCTTTTAACCGTCGTGGTGAAGAAGAAAAACGCAGGATAAGGATCCATCCAGTCTCAAAAGAGGTCATAAAACTGCTTAAAGGATCAATTCCTTCAACCATAACCATTGTTGATAACATTGACAGAAATTGTGGATCGGTAGAAGCGGATCCCACTCAGATACATCAGGTGATTATGAACCTGTGTACCAATGCCTATCATGCCATGGAACAGACAGGCGGTACATTAACTGTGGGATTAAAAGAGATTACTTTAACAGGCACGGATATGCTGGAATATCCGAATCTGACTGGAGGCAAAGGTGTCTATCTTTCCATTGAGGTATCTGATACCGGCAGTGGTATGAGTGAGGATGTTGTGGATCGAATCTTTGATCCCTATTTTACTACTAAAGGAGAGGGCAAAGGCACAGGTCTCGGACTTGCAACAGCCTATAGTATTGTGAGATCATGTAAAGGAGATATCAGGGTAAAAACTAAACCTGATAAAGGAACCACCTTTACCATCCTGCTGCCTGTTGTGGATACTGAAAATAATATGGATAATCGGGAAAGCACGGCCAAAAGTTTTAAGGTTGGTTCCGGTGAAAGACTTTTGATGGTTGATGATGACAAAGATATCGCCCGGATGTGCAAAGAAGGCTTTGAGTTTCTTGGATATAATGTTGAATTGTTTTTTTCCAGTTTAGAAGCACTTGATTTTTTTAAAGAAAATTATCATACTATAGACCTTGTGGTAACGGATCAGACCATGCCGGGTAAAACCGGGCTTGACCTTGCAAAGGATATGCTGGCTATTAAGAAGGATATCCCCATTATTCTTTGCTCAGGATATACCGGAATGATCAATAAAATGAAAATAAAAGAAGCGGGTATAAAAAGTTTTATTATGAAACCTGTGACAGTGGGGGATCTTTCAAATGAGATCCAGAAGATTTTAAAACAATAGGCTAATAATCCTTGGCTTTTAGTAAGGAAGACAAAATAATGGTAAGACCCAAACATTTTTTAATCCTTGATGATGAAGAAAGCATTCGACAAAGTATTGCTGCGTATATGGAAGATGACGGGTATATTATTTTTCAGGCGAAAAGTGGAGAACAAGCTCTTGAAATAATAAAGAACAACCACATTGATGAAGCGGTCGTTGATATCCGTCTCCCGGGAATTGATGGAAATACATTTATGATTGAAGCCAGAAAAATTCTTCCTGATATAAAATTTGTCGTTCATACCGGATCAGCTGATTATATACCGCCTGATGCTGTCAAGGCATTGGGAGTTACATCTGACAAGGTCCTGATTAAGCCTGTAAGTGATCTAAAGGTGTTGTGCGAAGCGCTAAAGGAGCAATACTACCGGGAAAACAGCTGAACATGCAAATTTTAAATCCCTCACGGTGGTATCTTCACCCTGTTTTTATTTTTACCTGTTCCATTTTTGCCCTGGCCACATTCCTTGTGCTGACGGTGAGTTGGTACATGGAAATTACATCGGCCCTGGAAGTGATTGTTCTGAAATTTCATATCGATCCAAAATTGATTTTTCCTTCAAAAACCGGGATGACCATACTGATCTTAAGCGCTTTAATTGCAGTGGTATTGACAGGTATTCTCCTTGCATTTATTTATTACCAGAAAACCGTTAATCTTTTCAGGCTTCAGCATAATTTTATCTATAATTTCACCCATGAACTCAAGACCCCTGTAACCTCTTTACGGATTTACCTTGAGACCTTTATCCGGCATTCGTTAGAGCCGGATGAAATAAAAAAATACAGCCGGAATATGTTGGAAGATATTGACCGGCTTACGGAAAACATTAACAGTATTCTCAACCTTGCCAGGATTGAAAGTCAAAACTTTGATTCCGAAGTCACCCGGGATAATCTGATTAAGCTTGTAAAAAATTTTTGTAAAAAAAATGCATCTCTTTTTCGAAATCTGGATATTGAGATTGAAAATCAATCTGCCAACCGGATGGTCTATCCGGTGAATCTGTTTTTATTTGAGATGCTTTTAATGAACATCATTTCAAATTCCATTAAGTATAATGAATCCCAGACGCCGAAACTCACCATCCGGTTTAAAAGCTTTATACAAAAAGTGACCATTGAGTTTATAGACAATGGGATCGGCGTTGATAAAAAGGAGGCAAAAAAAATTTTCAGAAAGTTTTATCAATCCGGCCGGAATCATGAAAATGATGTCTCGGGATCGGGTCTTGGGTTGTACCTTGTTTCCAGCATTGCCGGTATCCATGGGTGGAGAGCATCGGCTACAAGTGAAGGGAAAGGAAAAGGCGCAACGGTTACGATTGCCATTCCAAGGGCAAGCATTGCCAATGTCAGGGAGAAGAATTTATGGAGGCGGTTGAAAAAAAGCGTATTCTGGTCATAGAAGATGAAAGGCATATAGCAGATGGAATCCGCTTGAATCTTTCCATCCAGGGATATCAGGTAAGAATTGCCGCAGATGGCCTTGAGGGTCTTGAACAATGGCGGGTCTGGAAACCGGATTTGATTATTCTTGATATTATGCTGCCCATGATCGACGGGTTTTCTATTTTAAAAACCATTCGGCGGTCAGATGAAAAAATACCGGTGCTCATCCTTTCTGCCAGGGGGGATACAAAGGATAAAGTCAAAGGGCTTCGATACGGTGTGGATGATTATCTGTCAAAGCCTTTTGACCTGGAGGAATTCCTTTTAAGAGTTGAGCGGTTAATCAAAAAAAAGACCTGGTATGAAGATGAGAAAAAGGATGGAAATCCGGAATATGACCTGAAGATCACACATAACCTAAAGGTCACACGTAACCTGAAGGCCACATGTAAAATGTTTGAGGGAGATCATTACGATTTTGGCGATAATCATATTGATTTTGTCACATTCAAAGCCCGGTGTGCTGTGGGTGAAATTATTTTAACAGACCAGGAAATTGTTTTGTTAAAACTTTTCATTGCAAATAAAGGAAAGCCTCTGTCAAGGGAAATGCTGCTGACCACGGGCTGGGGATATTCAAGGGATACTTCCACAAGGACAGTGGACAATTTTATTGTCAGATTTAGAAAATATTTTGAAAAAAATCCTAAAAAACCAATCTATTTCATTAGCAGGCGGTCTGTGGGATATGTGTTTGACCATGACTAAAGGCCATGTTGAGAAAAAAGTTAATCTGAAACAAGGGACAAAACATAATCATCATCAATGAATGTTGAATAAACATCCACATTGGTTTTTTTTTTGTTATGCCGGATCTCATTGTTGATGACTTCCACCCGGTGAAGGCTTTCATTAAAACCTTTTTTGATATATTTTAAATAGGCTTCTTTGATGGTCCAATTTTTGAAAATAGGAACAGGCCCGGCATCATTTTTCAAGTTTAAAATTTCATTTTGTGTAAATGCTATTTTCATGAAATTGTCATCCGGCTTTTTTGTGATTTTTTCGATATCAAGGCCAATGGTTTGATTTTTGTTTTTACAACATGCGGCTGCCGTATAATCGTTGCTGTGGGAGAGTGAAACAGGAATATCAGGGTGATTTGTCAGAAAAGGAGCCCCTTGTTCAAGATAGGAGAGTGTGATTTGATCAAGACAAGAGTTCTTAAAAAAAAAATATTGGGTCATTCGTTTAATCAAATATCTGCCACTTATCCATTCCATCTGTTTTTTCAGGGCTTTAAAGTTATTGATGGTGTTGATCTCTTCATCGCTTAAAAAGGGTTCGATAAAATCATCTTTTTGAAATATTTCATTTACCATTGACCTGAAATTATGGTACGTACCTTTACTAAAAATCGAGTGGATGATATTCGGTATTCTGGAATACCAGATGGTGATTCCTGGTTTTGGAGACAGGGTGTTGATGCGGATTTTGTTTTGGAAAGTACAAGTCATGTCAGGCTTATACATTAAGCGCCTTTGTTTTACAATCTTTTAAGGGGGATTTATGGAC
Source organism: Desulfobacula sp. (assembly GCF_021107415.1). Next base: position 3,088 of record NZ_JAIOSW010000151.1, on the reverse strand, counting down.
CCGGTCAGTTATTATAAAAGGCACGGCTGGATTAGATCGGCCATAACAATTTCAATGGTGGTTTTCTGTATCCTCGTGGCAGTGATCTGCATTGGATATTTTTTTCAGAAAGATATGCATGATAAAAATATGGAAAATCGCTGCAAGGAGATTTCAGCCTTCATCATCGGGGGAATGACAGATGCGCTCTCTATCGGTGATAATGATATTGTAAGGGATCAATTTAAAAGATTTCATGAAGTATTGCCTGAAATCAATGTATCTGTTTATGATTATCAATCAAAGATCAGTTTTTCAACAAACCCTGAAACCATTGGGAAATCAATTTATAATTTTCTGGATAATCCTGATATTGTGGCGCAAAATGAGAATATGTTAAAAACGGGTGAGACCGGTGGCCTGATTAGGAAAAAAATAGGGGATAGATTCTATTTTGGTTCACTCATGCCAAGCCTGAATGAAAAAGGGTGCCATCATTGCCATGGCAGTTCAAGACAAATCATCGGCGGTATCGCAGTCATGGTGGATAATTCAGATGCTGTGAAATCAATGGGAAGGGCACGCAATATCAGTGTCCTGGTTGGTGTTCTGGGCGTGGGTATTCTTATTTTTCTTATCTGGATTATTTTTTCTAAGATGGCATCAAAATTGAATGTCACCATGGATGAGATAAGGGATACCAGTGATTCAGTGGATAATTTTTCTCAACAGGTCAGACAAATTTCAGACCAAATTGATACAAGCGCCAACCAGGGAAATAAAATGGCTGTCCAGGTATCATCAGCAGCAATGGAAATTTTAGAACATATAACCAGTATTGCATCTACTGCCGAAGAGGTAAGTGTACAGCTCAATGATGTCAATAAGACTTCGGTAAGTGTGTCAATGGAAATTACAGCTTCAAATTTGAATATATCGGAAGCATCCGCTAATATCGGATCGGTTGCCGTAGCAGCTGAACAAATGTCGTTTTCCGTAAATACAGTTGCAACTGCCATGGAGCAGATGTATGCCAGTCAAAGTGAAATTACAAAAAGTTCTTCCAGATGTGCAGCCATTACCAGTGGTGCTTCCAAAAAGGCTTCCAGAACCTTTGAAGTGGTCAATAAGCTGGGAGAGGCAGCCTCCCAGATCGGTGATATCATTAATTTAATAAATGGAATAGCCGGTAAAACAAATCTTTTGGCACTTAATGCTGCCATTGAGGCTGCTGGTGCCGGTGAAGCCGGGAAAGGATTTGCAGTTGTTGCAAATGAAGTGAAAGAGCTTGCAAAGCAGACCTCTGGTGCAACCCGGGATATTCGGAGAAAAATAGAAGGCATACAGGAAAATACCGGAGAAGCTGTTAAAGCCATTAAAGATATTACAAAGGTGGTCACCGAGGTTGACACCATCATGGGAACCATTGCATCCTCGGTTGAAGAACAGACTGCCACAACCAATGAAGTCACAAGAAATATTGCCGAATCAGCCGAATCAGCTAATTCTGTTGCAAAAAATATTAATCTTGCAGCAGATAAAATTCAAGAAGCGGCCGAGAGCATGAAGCATGTGATGGATCTTGAAAGGGGTGTTTCCGATAACCTGGAACAGACAGCAATAGCAGGGAGTGGAATCGCCAAAGATGTCACACTATCATCCCAGAGAGTAAGAATAGTATCGGAAAATTCCGAGAGACTTTCTAAGATGGTGGATGATATTTTAAAAAATTCCATGTCACAAAAAGACAAGACAGATCAACTGGCACAGATTGCAGTGAAGCTCAAACAATTGACAAAAATATTTAGAATATAAGGTATGAATCTGACAAGGTTTAATCATAAATCCCAGTATATTACTTTCAGACTGGCAGATAATCTGATCGGGATAAATATTCTGGATATCAGGGAAATCGTTCCCTATATAAAGATTACAAAGGTCCAACAAGCCCCTGCGTTTGTTTTAGGGTTGATAAATTTGAGAGGTCAGATACTGATAGTTCTTGATATCGGTATTTTTCTGGGGCTTGAAAAGCGCGATATCCATCCTGATAGCCACATTATTATTTTTAAACATAAAGATGTTGGGTTTATTGTTGATCAAATCGGTGATGTAATAGGGGCTGATCAAAAATATATTGAATCCATCCCTGCCAATATTGAACCGGATATCCAAAAATATATGGAAAATATTATTAACCTGCCGCAAGAAATTTTAATGATCTTAAATGCTCAAAAAATATTGTCAACCACCCAAATAAAGGATGAAATAGCTAAGGACGAGCTATGAACAGTGAAGAACATGATTCTTTAGATGCAATGTCATCGGAATTTATTGCAGAGATAAAAGATGATCTTGCCAGCCTGGAACCGGATCTTCTGGCCATGGAAGAAAAGGGTGGCAACGTTGATGATGATCTGATCAATCACGCATTTCGATCCATTCACAGTATTAAAGGCGGTGCTGGATTTATTAATTTCAAAGCGCTTGCAAGTTTGGGCCATGCCATGGAAAACGTGTTGATGAGGGTCAGGGAAAAAAAACTTGTTATTACTTCTGAAATAGTAGATGCGCTCCTGTCAGGTTTTGATAAAATGAAGCTCATGGTGGATTTAATGGGCACAGATCAGGCCTGTGATTATGAAACCCAGAAAGCTGCGCTCCAAAAAATACTCAATCCTGAAACCCCCAGAATGGCAGAATCCAAATCTTCTGTAAAGGCCAGGCAACCAAAGCCCCGGCAAAAGGTAAAAAAATCAGAGGATACCCTTCAGATTATAAAACCCCTTGGTGACAGTTCATTGTTTCGCGATAAGGAGTTTTATGTTGATAAAAAACGACTTGAAAATGCTTTGAACAGCCAGAAATTTGTATATGCTGTCCATATAAGGTTTGAAAATGATATAGTGGCTAAGCACAAGGATGTGGATTCAATTATTGATGATATTAAGAGTAACGACGATATTTTATTTTCAGATTTTGAAAATAAAAAGTGCGAAAATGGTAAGGAAGGTTTTTTTTGAGTGATTACAAACTTACTTGCTTTGCGGTTGCTTTCCCAGGTACTTGAACTTAATAAGACACAAATGAATCTGGTTAATCGTCAGTT
>NZ_JAIOSW010000386.1 GCF_021107415.1 Desulfobacula sp. | reverse complement strand
TATTAAAGATCAAATCCACAATAAGAAAGATTAAAACTTTTATTATTCAAAGGAAAATCCGATATGCCTGTATCCCGTAAAGACATTGCAAGACCGTTCCAGTTGTGAAAAGAAGGGTCCTTGACTTTGTACCGAAGTATTTTCCCATTTTTGTCTGTCAAAATTGCATGGGAAACTTCTCCCCGCCATGCCTCATTAACGGTTACCACGAATGAAGAAGGCGCCAGATTAAAATTGCTGTTATCCACACATTGAGTTTCAACCGGTGCATTAATCAAAGATTGAATAATATGAATTGATTGCAGTATCTCATCATACCTTACTCTTGCACGGTCATATACATCGCCTGTGGGTTTTTTATTTTCAGGAATATCAATGTTGGAATAATGCTCTGTGGAAAATTCTCGTCTAACATCATACCCGATTCCGCTTGCCCGACCTGCCGGTCCTACCAGTCCTAATTTTTCAGCATCATCTGTACTGACAATACCGCAGTCTTCAAAACGGGCTCTTACAGTTGAAGCGGAAAAAAGGAGGTCAAGAACATGTTCCACCTGGGGTTTTAATTCTTTGAGGCGTTCATCAAGGGTTTTTCGAATATCATCGGCCAGCGAAAAACGAACTCCTCCGGGTCGTACCAATCCTTTCCCAAATCTATTCCCACATATAAGAAGCGCCAGATTTAAAAAATCTCCTCTAATACGTCCAAAATAATTGGCCGGCGGCAAAAAGGCCACATCACCGCTTAATGCCCCAAGATCACCAATATGATTGGCAAGACGTTCCAGTTCCAAAGCTATGGTTCGAATAATTTGAGCACCTTTGTCAGGTGTAATTGATGTAAGCGCCTCAACCGCCTGTGCCATGCACAGACTGTGACCGATGGTGGTATCCCCTGCAATATTTTCAGCAAGGATGGGCAATCTCTTTGCTTGAACGTTTAAGAAAAGATTTTCTACGCCTCTGTGCTGGTATCCCAGCTGTATTTCCAGGTGAAGCACTCGCTCACCAATACAGTTAAATCTGAAATGACCGGGTTCTATAACGCCTGCATGAACCGGTCCTACGGCAACTTCATGAATTTCATCACCGTCTACCTGGTAATAATCATAATTGCCAGGGATATCTTGTTTGTAATCGTTTTCAAAAATATCAGGAACATCCCTGTTGTTAGCATGATATCTGAACATTTTCAGCCAGGGATGACCCTCTGACCGTATACCGAATTGTTCGGCAATTTCCCTTTCAAACATGTGAAAAGGTTCACATGTTTTACTGAAACAAGGATAAGAATCTGGTGCATCACAGCCGACGACAAGGAGTTTATCCGTTCTTAAAACAGCCATGAATTTAATGGCATCATCATCCTTATAGGCAAAAAACTGAACAACCTTTCCTCCATCTTCCACAATGGAAAGAGCTGTCTTGTGAAATTCATCAAAGGAAAGATGAGGAATTTTTTCCCGTGCTAGTTTCTCACCATTTGAAACTTCTAAAAAAGCGTTAGTCATTAAAGTCCTCCGCCCAGGGCAGTCACTGCATCAATTATGGTTTGATATAATGTATCCGGCATGTAAAAGCATAATACCAGGGATGTTAAGAGCAATATATATTGTGGCCAGACCATACTGGCCCTTTCTTTGAAACCAAGTGTTTTATTTGAATCGCCTTTATTGAAATCACTTTTTTTAAAGTCACTAAAGGAAATTTTCATTACCTGGTTGGCAAATCCGGCAAAAATAACACAAAGGGTTGCAATAAAGATACCGGCTGCCACATAGTGACCCGTTTTAAATGCACCCACAATAATAAACATTTCTCCAATAAAAATTCCAAAAGGAGGGAACCCTGAAATACCGGCAAATCCGGCAAAAAAAGCTATAAATGTTTTGGGCAGGCACTTTACCATATCCCCGGTATTTTCAATAAATCTATTCCCATACCCCAGCAAAATATTTCCGGATGACAAAAACAGAGAAGATTTGATCAGGCTGTGGTGAATCATGCATATCATGGCGCCATATACACCGATACCACCAATTCCTGTTCCAAAGGCTATGATTCCCATATTCTCTATACTTGAATAAGCGAGCATTCTTTTATATTCGTTTTGTTTAAGAATAAAAGTGGCTGCTGCCAGAATGGACATCAAACCAAAAACAATAAGAATCGTACCGGAAAAATCATTCAGCCCTGCTGCATGCATAATTTTATTAGTCTTAAAAATACCCAGATAAGCACAGTTCAACAGCACGCCGGATAGTAGTGCCGAGGCAGGACTTGGCGCTTCGCTATGGGCATCCGGAAGCCACGTGTGCATGGGGGCAAGGCCCATTTTTGTCCCATATCCCACAAGTATGAATACAAACCCGGCTTTAAGCCACATGGGATCAAGCTCTCCTGCGACCATTGTCAGCGCTGAAAAAGAAAGCGGTGCATCAACGTTACCAATGTCCATGGCCAGGGTAATAAAGACTGATCCCAGAAGCGCCATGGCAATACCAACCGAACATATGAGGACATATTTCCAGGTAGCTTCAAGGGATGCCGCAGATCTGTGGGTATAGATCAGCGGTGCACTGGCAAGGGTTGTGGCTTCAATAGCGATCCACATTACCATGATATGATCGGAAAGTGTTACCATGGTCATGGTGGATAAAAACAGGATCATGGATCCTGTAAAAATATTTTCTTTCTGTATCTCACTTTCTTTAAGATAGGCAATAGTATATATGGAAATCAAAAAAAATAATAATGAAATTACCAAAAGCGATAACAACCCTTCGGATGTCACGGAAAAATAGCTTTCAAAAATTGCTGCCGGTCTATTTTTCCAAAGAAGGAGTGAAAGAAAAAGATGAATTGCTCCAGTTGCTACTAAAAGTTGACGGCTGATCGCTTTTGGAAGAAAAAAAGCAATAATGCCGGTTATAAAAGGCGTCAGAAAAACGATTTCTACCATGAAATAATACCTATTCCTTTAATGTTCTTAAATGAGCAGTATCAACATCATCAAACGTTCGTTTGATGTTTTGAAGTATGATGGCCATTATCATAACGCCGGCAAGCACATCCAGCAAAATCCCGAATTCAACAATATGACGGGCACGAATAGAAATTGTTGTTCCCACAAGATAAATACCATTTTCCATCATGATGTAACCCAATACCATGGCAATGGCATTTCTTCTTGCCATTAAGAGAAACATTCCTGAAACCAGAAGCGCTATGGCTGTAGGAAATAAGAGCTTATAGTCACTGATGGACACAATATTCAACTGCCGGCTGATGTATGTTGCGGCAACGATTAATCCAAGGCCGCATAGTATGGAAGCGTGATACCCGATAATGGGTTCTACCTCTCTTTTTATGGCCACCTTTTTTATGGCGATAAAAATGCTCATTGGAATAATAATGCCCCTGATTAATAATGTTACAAAGGTAAAGACAATTCCACCGGCATTCATATCGTGACCAATAAAAAATGGAACCATAGACACGACTATGCCTTGAAACGCAAGTACCTTTATTAGCCCCGGGAGCCGGCTGGACCCAAAGGAAAATAAAACAGAGAGCAGTACAAGTGACAAGATGGTATCAACCGGGTGTAGTATCATTAGATAAACTCCAAAGTGATAATGGTTGCAAAAAAGGCCAGGGCAAATGATGTCAGAACAAATTGCGGCACCTTATCCATTCTGTAACGGGCGATGACGGATTCCGTAACACCCACAGCCACATATACGATGATAAGCCCTATAATAAAAATAAAATATCCAATGGCGGGAAATCCGAAATCAAACGGTAAAATCAGCCTTGAAACAATCGTTGAATAGAAAAAGAGCTTACAGAATGACCCCAGTTCAATGAGTCCAAAATCAGGTCCGCTGTGATCTAAAACCATGACTTCATGAATCATAGTCAGTTCCAGATGTGTGGCAGGATCATCAACAGGAACCCTTGAATTTTCCGTCAACAGAATAATAAAAAGGGAAATCACTATAAACAGTAAAGGGGCACCGCCTGAATTCCACAGCACAAGGGTATTGTCCCCTGCAAAATAATCTGACAGCTGCAAATCTCCGGTCAACCGATAGAAAAAAATTAAAATCATAAACATGGCAGCTTCACAGATAATCGGGAAATAGGCTTCTCTTGCAGCTCCCATGCCTTCAAAGGGAGAGGCTGTATCCATGGCTGCTGCAATCGTAAAGAAACGGCCAAGTCCCATTAAATATAAAACCAAGATAATATCTCCGTTAAAGGAAAAAATCGGCTTGTGTCCTGCAATGGGCAAAAACATGAGCACGGTGATGGCAGATGCAAATGAAATGATGGGCCCAAGTTTAAAAACAGCGGTGGTACTGGTACTATAAACAGATCCCTTTTTAAAAAGCTTGATCAGAGTGTAATAATTGATCAGCAGGGGTGAGCCTTTTCTTCCTCCGAAAAAAGCCTTTACTTTAAACATAATGGCTGAAAAAAAAGGCGCTGTTAAAATTGCAAGAAGCCAGAGAATAATGGATTCAATCATAAAGTCTTCCCATTTGTTTGTTTTATATAAAAAATAATAACAATATTATAGCCAGTAAAATATAACCGATATAAAGATGAATATCACCGTGCTGAATCCATCTTAATTTATCAAATAAAAACAGCACCGGATTAACGATGACTCCTCTCATGTGAAGTTCTGCAATATCACTTACATGACTTGTGTAATACGTCTTTAAAGGAAAGCGACCTTTAATTGCCGGATGATCTTCTTCTAATGGTGCAGCAGGTCTGAAAAAATCAAGTATGAAAGATGCATATGAAGACCCGGTATACTGCATTTTAACTGTTGGCTGTGTAAAACCACATCCCCATGTTCCGGATTTTGTGATGGTTTTCCCTCTATACAAAAGCCACCGAGTTACGATAACAAACAATAAAGAGATAAGAAAAATAGTTGCAGCAAGCGTAATATTCCCTGTCATCTGCTCAAATGGCGCAAGAGAAATATGGCCATATTCCAGTCCTAAAGCGGATACGGCTCTAAGGGGCATGTGAATAATAAGATTTGGAAATAGCCCTGTCAAAACACAGGCACCGGCAAGAATCAACATGGATAAAAGCATGGTCGGGCCTTTTTCATTTACGTTAACCGCTGCTTTGGTTCTGGGTTCACCTTGAAAGGCAATACCGATTACCTTTGTAAAGCAGGCCAATGCCAACCCACCTATAACGGCAAGGCTGATAATAGCAAAACAACTCATGACAAAGGCGGATGTATCAAGAGCTACGCCTTTAAATCCACCGATATATATAAAAAATTCCCCTACAAATCCGTTACAGGGCGGAAGTCCACAAATGGCCAGGGAGCCAATGATAAAGGCGCCTCCGGTAATTTTCATATTTTTTAGCAATCCACCCAGAGCATCAATGGAACGGGTTCCGGTTTTATGAAGAACCATTCCAGCCCCCATGAAGAGGAGTGACTTGAAAATAGAATGATTGAGAACGTGAAGAAATGCTCCTGTAAAGCCAAGAACCGCCATCAAAGGATTCCCGGATGAAACGCCGATCATTCCAATGCCTAATCCGATTAAAATAATGCCAATATTTTCGACACTGGAATAGGCCAGTAATCGTTTGAGGTCCTGTTGCCCCAGTGCATAAACAATCCCAAGGATACCTGAAACCACTCCTGCAACAAGGACAATAGTCCCGAAAAGAGGCGTGTGAAAATTCAGTAATGTATACATTTTAACAATGCCGTAAATACCGGTTTTAATCATTACGCCGGACATAACGGCGGAAATATGGCTGGGGGCAGCGGGATGGGCATGGGGTAACCAGACATGAAAAGGAAATACACCTGCTTTTGAACCAAAACCAATAAAAGAAAAGATGAATATCACAATTTTTGCAGTTTGGGGGATGGAATCCACAGCGCCAAATCCAAAGCTGCCGGTATAACCGTAAATAATTCCAAATGCTGCAAATATGAACATGGCTCCTACATGGGAAAAAATAAAATACAGGTAACCTGCCCTTCGATTTTCAGAAGATTCGTAATCGTAAATGACAAGAAAAAAGGAGGATAGAGACATGATTTCCCAGGAAAGCATGAATGTAATGATATTTGCTGCGGTTACAACCAATGCCATGGAGACAATCAGGATACTGAAGAAAAAATAGTGAACAGCAATCCTCACTCTTTTTTCAGAATGGTCCATATAATGGAAACTGTAAATAGCAGCAAGGAGACAAACAGTAAAAATGGCCACAAGGAAAAATGCAGACAGTCCATCAATTTGAAATGAAAGTGAAAAAATGTTCAGATATTTAAAGGATGCTGTCTCACTGCCTGTCTGCACAAGTTTTGTCACAGCATCGATTAACCCCCAAAGACCAACGGCACTTAGCAAAAAAACTGCAATAATTTTCATTAATTTAAATTGCCGTGCTAAAACAAGAGATAAAAAACCTCCAAATAATATTATCAGTATTGATGTAAAAAATTGACTCATAAACTCCCCATTCTTTGTTTATTTCTATATTTTTTTTACAGATAAAGTCTGTTTTTACTAAAGTAGAACTTGTTTTTTGTCAAGAGAATATTCTTGCTGGGTATTAATGCCGGGAAATGATGGGCCGGTCTTCAGCGTCAATATCTATGCCGATGGTATCACCGGTCTTAAAGCCAAGACGTAAAAAATCTTTGACCACCTTATCGTGTCGGTCAACATGCCAGTAAGCTGACCAAAGTGGATTCCGTACGGTATCAATACCATATGCGT
>NZ_JAIOSW010000333.1 GCF_021107415.1 Desulfobacula sp. | reverse complement strand
CCTTTACCTTGTGAAGAGGAATTTTGAATGCATTGGAAAGGGGTTTGGATTTCATATGGGGCCCGCCATTGGGCATCCATACTTCCAGGCAGTCTTCATGGTCAAACCTTGCAGCAACTGCATAGGGTTCGGCCTGGAAATAGGATTCTTCCGGTGCCACAAAGGTATCTTCCCTGATATAGTAGGCTTTTTCAAAATTTTCATCCACATTTCCGGTATCAATGTTCACATGAACATTAATGTTGTTGGGAAAATCCTCATGGATGAGTTCGGTTTCTGATACCATGGCCTCCATGGGATCAAATACTGGCGGCAGTTCCTCGTATTCCACTTCAATAAGATCAAGGGCTTTAAGGGCTGTGTCTTCGTCCACAGCAGCAACCCCTGCCACTTCATCGCCAATGTATCTTACCTTTTCTATCTGGATAAACTGCTGGTCACGGGTATAGGCAAATACTCCCCATTTGACACCTTCGGTATCTTTGCCGGTGACAACCGATTTGACTCCGGGAAGTGCCAGGGCCTTTGACGTATCAATATTTATAATGCGGGCATGGGCATAGGGGCTTCTTTTGATTTTTCCCACCAGCATGCCGGGCAGTTTTAAATCAGCAGTAAACAGTGCCTTTCCCATAACCTTGGCCCTGGAATCAATCCTGGGCATTCTTTTTCCGACGATGGTGTAATCAGACATTTTTTACTCCTTTGCTTTACTCCCGGTTTTACAATCGGGACAATGATCCTGTGGATTGCCCGCATGGGCCACAGCTTCAACAATCTTTGCATATCCCGTACACCGGCAGATGTTTCCGGCAAGGGCTTTTCGAACGGTTTTTTCATCGGGTTTAGGATTGTTTTTCAGCAGCGCGTCAGCTGACATGAGCATGCCCGGGGTACAGAATCCACACTGGACAGCCCCGTGATCAATAAAAGACTGCTGAAGATCTGACAAATCATCCCCATTGGCAAGCCCTTCCACTGTTTTGATTTTTGTTCCCACAGCTTCCATGGCCAGGGTCAGGCAGGACCGGACCGGTTTGTCATCCATGTGAACGGTGCAGGAACCGCAGATGCCCTCCCCGCAGCTCTCTTTTGATCCGGTCAGGTCAAGTTCGTCCCGCAATACTTCCAGGAGGGTATCGTGTGGGTAGACCATAACCTCACAGGGTTTATCATTTATATTTAAGGTGATCTGTATTTTTTCCATTTTAAGTAAACTCCATTATTCGTTTATCCTTTTGCAGCTATAGCTGCCTGGGCTGATTCCTTAAGGGCCTGGAACACCATCTCAGATACCATGGCGCACCGGTATTCAAGGGTAGATCCCACATTGTGAACAGCAAATGTTGCAGCGCTATTCATTGAAGCGTCAGCGGCCTTTTTAAAGGCATCCGTATCATCAAGCTTTTTTCCTTTTAAAGAAGATGATTCCTGAGCAAGGAAAAGAGGAGATCTGCTCATGGAACCGACAACGATCCTGGCTTCATCTATTTCATTCTTTTGTGTATCGGATGGTTTTAATAGAACGCCTGCACAAACAATGGGGTAATCAATGGCAGACCGGTAGGCAAGGCGCTTATAGGCACTCTTAGCTCCCTGCATGGGCCCATGAACAGGAATAGCGATTTTTTTTAAAAGTTCATGGGATTCCATGGCAAAGGGCATGATACCGTCTGTGGTGTAAAAGTCGGCAAGATCCACGGTTCTTTCATCCCCTTTTTTTGCTAATGTAATTTGGGCACCTAAAGACATAAGGGCTGTGGCACCGTCTGACTGGCAGGTGGAATAGCACCGGTCTCCTTCATCCCTTGCATAGCAGATTTTGCCTCCGTCCTTGTGACAGGCCTGACGCCCGGATCTATGGAAATTCGACTGGTTGTAATGCTGGCACCGGTTGTCCTGGAGAATATTACCCCCGATGGTTCCCCTGTAATGCTGGATGGTGATGGCTCCGATTTCCTCACATGCCTGGAACAGTGCACGAGCCTTGTTTTGAATAAGCTCTGAAGCAATAATATCAGCCAGGGGTGTTCTGGCACCGATTTTAATATATCCGTCATCTTCTTTAATATAGGATAATTCATTCAAGGCTTTGAGGCTGATAAGATTTTTTGGTTTTAACAACCCTTTTTTCATCCTGACCAGAAGATCTGTTCCCCCTGCAAGGATTTTTGCATCATCCCCGTGGGTGGCTAAAAGGTCAAGGGCTTCTTCAAGATTAGCGGGTTCTAAATAGTCAAACCTTGGTAACCGCACGTTGTTTCTCCTTAATTTTATAAATATTAATTCAAGAGGCTCGGTAAAAACAGGATCACTTTTGGAAAAAGCATCATTAAAATGATACAAAGAATATAGGCTGGCAGAAAATAGGCAACACCTCTGAACACCCGTTCAAGTGGCACATCCTTTGCCATGCCTCCCACAACATAGGTGGTGGCACCCACAGGCGGGGTCACAGCCCCCAATGTGGTTACAATGGTAATGGTGATGCCGAACCATAGGGGATCATACCCGAGTTTTACAACCACGGGAAAGAAAATCGGAATAGTGATAAGCAGCAGGGCCAGGGCATCCATGACTGCGCCGCCTATGATATAAATTAAAAATATGATCGCCATGATGGTGAGTTTGGAAAAGGGAAGGGCGACCACCCAGGCGGCAATATCAAAGGGTATTCTTGTAATGGCTAAAAACCGCCCGAAGATCATGGCACCCGTAATAATAACAATGACCATGCAGGATATTTTCAGGGTATCAAAAATGGAATTATAAAAGTCATCCAGGGAAAGATTTTTTTGCACCACACCAATGACAACAGCGAAAAATGATCCGATTGCACCGGCTTCTGTTGGGGTGAACAGTCCAAAATAAAGTCCGATCATTACGATGAAAAAAAGGATGAGCATTTCAACGGCACCTGTCAGGGATTTTATTTTTTCCTTAAATGTGGTTTTCTTACCCACCGGTCCCCATTCAGGATAAATAGAGCAAAGAACATAGACGGTAATGATTAAAAGCAGGGCAAGCAGGATGCCGGCACCAAGACCTCCGTAAAAAAGTTTGGCAATGGACTGTTCTGTGGAGAGCCCGATGATAATCAGGACAACACTTGGTGGAATGACCACCCCCAGGGTTGATCCGCAGGCAATGGCCCCGGTGCTGAGCATGGGTTCATATTTGTATTTGGTCATCTGGGGCAGGGCAACCGTGGTCATGGTGGCTGCCGTAGCTGCATTGGAACCGCAGATGGCGGCAAAGGCCGAGCATGCCAGGATAGTTGCCATGGCAATACCGCCCCTGATATGGCCCACCCATTTAAAGGCTGCATTGTAAAGTTTTTCATTGACCCCGGAATAAAAAGCAATCTGGCCCATAAAGATAAACAGCGGGATCACCGTTAATCCGTATTTGGCAAATGTGTCCCATGTGACCGTTGCCAGCATGTTGAATCCTGCGTCAAGGGAAATGACATAGGAGAATCCGCAGAATCCCACAAGGCCCATGGTAAATCCAACAGGCATTCCTAATACGAAAAGGATAAAAAGCAGGGCAAAAATACCGATAATGCCGATGAGGGTAAGACTCATTTTGCGACCTCCTTTTTAGGCAAAACTGCCTTGAGAAAATCGGTAAACAGGGCAAGCGATAGAATAAGACAGCCGAATGCCACGGCAAAGGTAAAGGGATAGTAAATAATTCTTAAGGTTTCGGAGAGTTCACCTGCATTTTTCAATGTCAATGCCTTTTGAACAACATGCCAGGAAGTTATCAGGAAGAAGGCACAGCAAATTCCGGGGTTAATGATGGATATAATCCGTTTAAGCGGTTT
>NZ_JAIOSW010000249.1 GCF_021107415.1 Desulfobacula sp. | reverse complement strand
GAATATGGATTACAACCCGGCCAGATCCCTTATTTGATCTGCTTTGTCTATTCTTTCCCAGTAAAAATCAGGATCTTTTCTTCCAAAATGCCCATAGGCGGATGTTTTCCTGTAAATCGGACGCAGAAGATCAAGGGTATCAATGATTGCAGCAGGTCTTAAATCAAACACCTCTTTGACAATTCCAACTGCCCTGGATTCAGATATTTTTCCGGTTCCCATGAAATCAACCAGAAGTGATACAGGCTGGGCAACACCTATTGCATATGCCACCTGAACCTCGCATTTATCTGCAATTTTTGATGCAACAAGATTCTTTGCCACATATCTCCCCATATAGGACGCACTTCTATCAACTTTTGAAGGATCTTTCCCGGAAAAGCAACCGCCGCCATGACTTCCCTGGCCGCCATAGGTGTCTACAATAATCTTTCGGCCGGTGACACCGCAGTCTCCCATGGGACCGCCCACAACAAACCGTCCTGTGGGGTTAATAAAAAATTTTGTATCGCCGTCTATCATCTCCTCGGGAATCACCTTTTTAATGACTTCTTTTATAATGGCCACCTTTAAATCGCCATAGGATATGTCGGGAGAATGCTGGGTAGAGACAACAACCGTATCCACCCTTTTAGGCTGGCCGCCGTTTATATATTCAATAGTTACCTGGGATTTTCCATCCGGTCTTAAAAAATCAAGGGCACCGTTCTTTCTGACCTGGGCCAGGCGTTTTGTCAAATTATGGGCATAAATAATCGGCATGGGCATCAACTCCGGGGTTTCGTTGGTGGCGAACCCAAACATAAGGCCCTGATCACCCGCACCCTGCTCCTTGTAAAGCCCTTCGCCTTCATCAACCCCCTGGGCAATATCCACAGATTGTTGATCAATACTTGTAATAACAGAGCATGTCTGCCAGTCAAACCCCATGGCTGAAGAATTATACCCAATATCTTTTATGGTATTTCTAACCACATCGGGAATATCCACATAGCAATCAGTGGTAATTTCGCCTGCCACCATTGCAAGACCTGTGGTCACCAATGTCTCACAGGCAACCCTGCATTTTTTATCCTCGGCCATGATAGCATCAAGAATGCTGTCCGATATGGCATCCGCCACTTTATCAGGGTGGCCTTCCGTTACAGACTCGGACGTAAACATGAAAGATTGTTTTTCTGACATTACAAACTCCTTTTATCTTGGAATAATTATTTTATTCATCAAATAATTTATATTTAAGGTTATAATTAATATGTTTTTATTTTATCTTTGTCAATATTAGCGAACCTTGACGTTCACATATTTTTCTATTTTTAAATTACAAATCACTTGACAATTACCCCACAATTTTTATTCTTTGACTTAATTTTAAAATATATAATCCTGGAGAAAAGCATGCCGGAAAAAAAAATAACAAAAATTACAGGAATCGGTTCTGCACTTGTTGATATTTTAATCAATGAATCCGACCAGTTTTTAATAAACCTTGGAAAAGAAAAAGGGGGTATGACCCTTGTAGAAGACAAAGATATCCAGCAGATATTATCTGAAACCAACCAGGAACCCGTTATTGTTCCCGACGGTGCTGCATGCAATACAATTGTCGGTGTCGGCAGTCTTGGCGGTGATGCCGGATTTATTGGAAAAAGGGGAAATGATGCCTATGGCAGAACTTTTGAAGAACAGGTGGTTAAATGCAATGTTGAACCTGCTATTTCAATCAGTGACTCTTTGACGGGCAAAGTCTTATCTGTTATCACACCGGATGCCCAGCGCTCCATGTTCACTTTTCTTGGTGCATCCACAGAGCTTGACCCAGAATCAATCACTTCCAACATGTTTAAAAAAACAGCCATTACCATGATCGAAGGGTATCTTTTATTCAACAGGGATTTAATGATGGCTTCTCTCACAGCTGCCAGGGCTGCAGGATCTCTGATCGCCCTTGATCTTGCAAGTTTTGAAGTGGTTAATGCCTCCGAAGATATTCTTGAAGATATCATAAAAGATTTCGTTGATATCCTTATTGCCAATGAAGACGAAGCAAAGGCATATACCGGGTACGACGATGAACAAAAAGCCATCGAAAAGATGTCTGAGCATGTCACATATGCTGTTCTGAAAGTGGGTGAAAAAGGCAGTTATGTCTCATACAACAATAAGATCACAAGGATTAAAGCCCAAGCAGGAAATGCCCCCATAGATACAACCGGAGCAGGAGATCTCTGGGCAGCGGGATTCCTTTTTGGCATTGCCCATGGATTTTCCATTGAAAAAAGCGGACAGATCGCATCCGCCTGCGGTTATGAGGTTTGCCAGGTCATGGGAGCCCAGCTGTCTGAAGATGCCTGGACAAGGATAAAAAAACTGATATAAAATCTAAAGTGCCCGGAATAATACGTTCTATTTATCATTAAATAAGATCTTAAACACATCTTTATATTTTTTAGCAAAATAAAACGTGATACCGTCTTTAATGTGCTCGGGAAGTTTTTTAAAATCAGGACTACACCCCTGGGGCAGGATAATTTCTTTAATACCTGACCTTCGGGCAGCAATGATCTTCTCTTTAATACCACCAACTATAAGGACTTCACCCGTTAAAGTGATTTCCCCCGTCATGGCAAGGGGGCGGTTAACTGCCTTTGTCTTTGCAAGGGAAACAAGCGCTGTTGTGATAGTGACCCCTGCACTTGGGCCGTCCTTTGGGGTTGCTCCTTCAGGCACATGGATATGGATAAAGGCATTATCAAAATATTTTTTATCAATTTTATATGATGTAAGATTTGCTCTCACATGGCTGTAGGCAATGGCTGCAGACTCCTGCATCACTTCCCCAAGCTTTCCTGTCAGCTTAAATCCCGAATTTTTTTCATGAACCCTTACCGCCTCAATGGGAAGGGTTGCCCCGCCAAGCTGGGTCCAGGCAAGGCCGGTTACCACGCCTATTCCTGACATCTGTTTTTCATTTTTAAAAATCGGCGGCCCCAGATAATCCTCCAGAGATTTAATATTGATCCTGATCTTTTCTTTGCCTTCTTTTAATATAGTCACAATGCTTTTTCTGATAATTTTATTTAAAAGCTTTTCAAGGCTTCTGACCCCTGCTTCCCTGGCATACCCGTCAATAATATGGCGGATGCTCGGATCGGTGATGGTGATCACTTTGGATGTCAGCCTGTTTCTTTTTAGAAGTTTTGGCCAGAGATGCTTTCTGGCAATCTGAATTTTTTCCTGGGTAATATAACCGGACAGATTAATCCGGTCCATCCTGTCCAAAAGCGGTCTGGGAATCGTATCAAGCTGGTTGGCTGTGCAGATAAATAAAACTTTGGACAAATCAATCCGAAGATCCATATAATGATCGAGAAATTCGGAATTTTGTTCAGGATCAAGCACTTCAAGCAAAGCAGACGCGGGATCACCCTGGTAAGATGATCCGATTTTATCCACCTCATCCAACATGATCACAGAATTTGCCACCTGGGTATCTTTTAAGGCCTGGACCATTTTTCCGGGCAATGCCCCCACATAGGTTCTTCTATGCCCTTTGACCTCAGCCTCGTCCCTCATCCCGCCAAGGCTGAACCTGTAGAACTTTCTTCCAAGGGCCTCTGCAATTGATTTTCCAATGGAAGTCTTACCGACACCGGGAGGTCCGACAAACAGAATAATGGAGCCGGAAAAATCTTTTTTATAAATTCCGGCAGCAAAAAATTCGATTATCCTTGTCTTTACATCGGAAAGTCCTGCATGATCCCGGTCAAGAATTTTCTCGGCCCGTTTAATATCAATATTATCCCTGGAATAGATCCCCCAGGGAAAGGATGTGATCCAATCCAGGTAGTTTCGGGTCACCCCGTATTCTGAAGACCCTGTCTCAAGCACGGATAATTTTTCAATTTCTTCTTCAAATCGTTTAACCACATGTTCCGGGGGCTTTAAGTTTGCAAACTTTTCCTTAAATTTATCCACATCCGAAGTTTTATCATCTTTTTTCAATCCAAGCTCTTTCTGAATTGCTTTAAGCTGCTCTTTTAAAAAAAATTTACGCTTGTTTTCATCCATCTGGATGTTGAGATCTTTTTGTATTTTGGTCTGAAGCTTTGCAATTTCTATCTCTTTTTGCAGCAGCATCATGACTTTTTTCATCCGGTCTATAACAGAGGAAAGCTCTAAAACTTCCTGTAAATCATCACCGGAAGCCGTGGTAATACCGGCTGCAAAATCAGTCAAAGGTGACGGTTGATCCGGGCTGAACATTCCTAGGTATTGTCTTAAATCTTCAGAATATAAGGGGTTCAATGAGAGCAATTGCTTGATGGCATTAATAATGGCAATAGCGTAGGCCTTAAGCTCATCTTCATTCTCTTTGATTTTTTTGAAATACTCCACCCGAACCGCAAAGGGCGGTTTGTCCGATAAAAACTGTTTGATTCGAAATCTTTCAAGCCCCTGTGCAATAAACTGGATATTTTCTTGAACATCCGATATATTCATCATCCTGACAATACAACCCACCTTGGGAAAGTTTTCTTTATACACATATTTCCCTTTGACTTCCTTCAGGTAGGCAAGGCCTAAAAGATTTTTAGAATCTTTGGATGCCTTCATCAGCGTTTCTTCCCATCTCTTCTTGTTGACCATAAGGGGTTGAACCTGTGCAGGCATATGAGGACGGCCCGTAATGGGAATAAGATATAAAATATCGGGTTTTATGCTTTGCTGAACTAGTTGACCGTCTTTATTTCCTTTATCGTCTTCGACTATTTCCGGTGTAATCGGCTTGTTGTCATCAGTCATAAATCACCTCTTAGAAAAATTGATATTATAACAACAATGAATATTTTCTCTATTATAATATCATTTTATGTTCTGACAACCTAAAAAAGCAAAATCCATGCCATTCCAGATGATTTACGCATCAATATAAATATCCTGACCCTATGGAATTGATAATGACACATCTGAACTTTATTTTGACTTTCAGCATATGGTCAACTTTTTTTGATCAATTCACAATTGCCTCGTTTTCAGGTATAAACAAGGCTTGGGAGACGGCGGAAAGGCTTGAGCTGTTCAGGAATTTTACAGTTTTGTTGTGTTTATTGCATAGCTTTTTAACCCTGAGGCAGGCATTATGGCTGTTGCAGTTCACAGGGCAGAGCACCATGTCGCATCTTTTTACCTTGGCTTCAAAATTAGCTTTGCCGGCTTTAAGATACCCGTCATGATAATGAAACTCTCCCCCGGCATTTTCAATGATATCTTTGTAAAAAGATTTCATCTTTGTAATGCCGCCGACCATAAATACCCTTTTGGCGCAGAGCTTATATTGGGGACAGGCTTCTTTAATACAATAGTCTTCGTTGGGGCAATCAATAGATGTACAGAAGGTGAAACCGGTAACCATGGCCTGGAATTGTTTTCTCATCAACTCATTTTCACTTCTGGAACTGAACAAGTCAATCTGAAGGGATCTTTTTTCACGTTCCATGATCCTGATTTTTTCCTGTTCAGCTTTAAGATCTTGCTCACGGTCTGCAATTTTCTGCTCCAGACAGTGGATGGCGTTTTCCGGTTTTTTCCCGGGATGAAACATGTTTTCCAGCTCACTGATCCTTTTTTTAAGCTGTAGATTTTCAGTCTGGAGCAAAGATATTTTCCTGGCATCTGATTTTCTTGCTGCAACCAGTGTTTTAAATTTTTCATTTTTAAGGGTTATTTTCTTTTTCTGCTGTGCGAGGTTCTCATCTGCCTGCACCTGTTTTTGTCGGACATGAAAAATTTCGGTCATATTGGCATGGGCCTGCATGTGGACTTCTCCGAAAACATCCTGGAGCAGATCAATACCGGTGTCTTCATATGAAATGACGGCATACATCATGGGTCCGACGTTTCCTGTTTCCAAATGTTCTTTCCAAAGTGCTCTGATGTCCTGATCCGGCAGGCCGGCAATCCGGCTCATCAGTTTGCGTGCCTTGTTGCGGATGAAATTGTTCACCTTAACCGATACATTGTTTTCATCATAGAGTTTGGCCATTATCTGCTGGTGATATTCATAGGGCTTCATTCTCTTTATATCATAACCGCATTTTTTTAAAATATTTTTATGCTTTTCAACGGAAAGCATGGCACCGACAACAGGGCACTTAAAGTGAGTTTCCACTTCCCAGATATTCATAAATTTTAAAAGGATGTCTGACATGGTCTTTTCTCCTTTATTCTGATATTATTTACTTGGCTGGCTGGCCTTGGTATTAAATCATTATTTGTTATGCTGGCAGGTACAATTTTTACAATTACCTTTGCATTTATGACCTGTGGATTCCTTCTTTTCATATGGAATGCAGCTGTCGGGTATGATCTCACCTGCCCGGATTTCGGAAGGTTGTTTTTGTTTCTGGATTTTTAAATGAAAATTTGATTGCATGCGTCCTCCTAAAAGGTAAGAATTATAAAGTTTGAGTTGACTAACTTTTAAAAGGAAACATAGAGAGGGCAGGTGACTTTGTCAAGCAAAAAGTTAGGAAGGGCTTATTTTTTTAATAATCCCTGACTTAATGCCGGTTTAATGTCACAATGGGGGCAGGTATCAATTTTTTTCACAAATTTTTTAAACTTAGTAAACGTCTGTTTATTCATTGCGTGTTCCATCCGGCACGCCGTATTGTCGGCTGTTTCTTCATCAACCTCTAATATCCTGAAAAAAAAATCCTTTAAAAAAATGTGACGGCGCTCTATTTCCACTGCGATTTTTTTACCTTCAGGGGTTAATGTGACATATCCATAGGGTTCATAGTTAATAAAGTTTTTTTTAGCAAGCTTTTTTAACATCCCTGTAACAGACCCTCTTTTAATGTCCATTTTTTCAGCAATATCCTTTGACCGAGCCACGGTTTTTTTTGTCTGTAGTTCAAGTATGGTCTCAAGATAATCTTCAACGTTTTCCGAAAGATCGTTATTTGCAGCCATATCGTTTCTCCATTAAATTTACCATTATATGTTTATATTTAAATATATAGTAAGTCAAATGTTTATTTTAATGAGATGGCTCATTTTTTTGTTGACATGCATATAAGTTAGGAGTATTAAACTTTTTATTTATGGAAAAACTTAATTAAAAAATCTGACAAGCTATTGTTGCTATAACAATTAAAGCTTCACGCTTTTATTGGGATAATTCGACAAAAATGTGAATTTGTTTATGCAATTTTTAAGGAGGGCGTATGACTTTGGATGAACTCAAACCAGGCAATGAATGCAGCATTAAAAAATTATCAGTACGAGACAAGCTGGGACAACGGCTCATGGACATGGGAATTTACCCGGGTCTGAAACTCAAAGTGATCCGGAATGCCCCCCTGGAAGACCCTATGCAAGTGGAAGTAGACGGCTATTTTATCAGCCTGCGCCATGATGAGGCCCGGTTTATAGAGGTGGAACATAATGGGGACAGATAAACTGCTTGTGGCCCTGGCCGGCCAGCCCAATTGCGGGAAATCAACTGTGTTTAATGCCCTGACCGGTGCCCGGCAGCATGTGGCCAATTACCCCGGTGTAACCGTGGATAAAATGGTTGGGTGGTACCGGTATGGTGACTCCCGGGTGGAAGTGATTGACCTGCCCGGCACTTACAGTCTGACATCCTATTCTCCTGAAGAACGGGTATCCAGGGATTTCATTATCCATGACAAACCCTCTGTGACAATCAATGTCATGGATGCCAGTAATATCAAGCGTTGCCTGTATCTCACCTTTCAGCTGCTTGAAATGGAAATCCCCGTGGTTTTAAACCTGAACATGATGGATGTGGCTAAAAACAGGGGCATTACCATTGACCAGGCTGCCCTGTCAAAGCAACTTGGCATTCCCGTGGTTGCCACTACCATGAATCGGGGCCAGGGTAAAAAAGACCTTCTGGCCGCCATACAGGCTGTTGCAGACACAAAAAAATCCCAGACCCCGGTCCGGGTGGATTACAAGCAAATGGAGCCCTATCTCAGGAATGTTCAGGATCTGCTCACATCTGAAACAAATCTTGTGGAAACCTATCCCTTGCGCTGGATGGCCATTAAGCTCATGGAAGGAGATGAGGCCATCCAGAAGCTGATCCGAAAAAAAGCATCGCATCCAG
>NZ_JAIOSW010000447.1 GCF_021107415.1 Desulfobacula sp. | reverse complement strand
TCGATGCCCATAGCGGAGATGAAGATTTAGGCGATATCTCAATTCCCGGTTCGACATCCAGAGAATCAGGGTTGGGTAATATTCAGTATCAAGGATTTTTCACAGCCGCTGAGCCGGGGAAAATTATTTGGGGATTGGGTCCTGTTTTTGAATTGCCAACCAATACTAGTGGCCTTGGTTCTGACAAGTGGTCAGCAGGACCGGCAGCCTTGGTGTTGACCATGCCGGGAAAATGGGTGGTTGGTGCCCTGGCGCAAAATATGTGGTCCTTTACCGGCTCCAGTAGCGATCCTGACGTAAACAAATTCACCTTCCAGTACTTCCTCAACTACAACTTGAATAATGGCTGGTACCTTACTTCTAGCCCAATCATGACGGCGGACTGGGAAAAGCCCAGTGGCGATAAATGGACCATCCCGATGGGAGGCGGCTTCGGCAAGCTGGTACGTTTTGGCAAGCAGCCGGTTGATTTCAAGTTGCAGGCTTTTACAAATGTGGAAAAGCCTGATGGCGGACCGGACTGGAGTATGCAATTTGCCATGAAATTTTTGTTTCCAAAATAGAACAGGTAATGGCAGATAGAACAGGCAGCATGAGATGAAAAATGGGGTCAAAGCTTGGATATCGAATTACCGTTAACTATTTAGAGGGAAATATATTTCATCGAAAGCCTTCTCTTTGGGATGGATGGGTACCGTTTTGAAAACATGACTGTTCCTACATATCCTCATAGGAGAGATACAGGTCTATTGCATGCATTGCTGGATATAGAAACTCAGAATGATTTTTTGGACCATTCGGTCTACGGCCCTTTCTGGGAAAGCTTTGTCATTGAAAATATTATTTCGACGCTTCCGTTTAAGGTAACAATACGATCATATATTATGCCACATATGAAAAAAGAAAAATTCAACGAGTATTCCATATAGGACGATAATGAAAACTTACCTGAATAAGAAGCAGTGGATTACCCTGATCATCTGCATAGCTTTCTGCCTGTTATCAGTGGACAACGTTTTATCACATGAGGTAAAAGAGCAGTTAACCGGTCATGTTTTCTACGGTAAGATGCTCATTCCAAACAATGACTCGGACCTTGGAGGGAGTGACTACGACGTCAGCATTTTCGGTGTTGATGTGCAAAAGCCATTCGGCGGGGAAACTTTCAAGTATGGCCTCGAAACCGGTGCCCTATTCAGCATGGACAGTGATGTTCGAAGTTTTAGCGCATCTTCCGGGAGCGGCGGTGGCACAGTTGCTATTTCGGTGGATGTCAACTCGCTTTTGATCGATTATTTCTTTGGTGTGTATCTCGGCTTCGAACCAGCAAAATGGCTCCGGCTGAATGTGGGTGCCGGCCCCTTGCTCATCTGGGCGAAACGAGAGACCGAACCCGAGGCATCGGCACCCGAAGAGTTCAACTCTGAATCAGAATCCGGTTTTGGCGCTGGTCTATACGCTCGAGCAGGTATCGACATCTTTTTAACGGAAAACTTCGGACTCAATGCCGGAGCCCGCATTAACGAAACTACACTGAGTTTTAAGGATACGACGGGCAAAATCGATATCGAAGGCTGGCAATACTATTTTGGCATTGCCTTTCACTTTTGAACCATCATCTTTGGCATTATAACATAATGTCAATAGGTTAACTCGGTGCTACATCAAGTCCTTTTAGAACCCAGATCCTATTAAATTGTGGCCTTCTGGACCCGGATTTTTTATTTTTGCTTTTTGCAGGTTGGAGATGATCCACCCGGCCGGATGGTGTCTACAACAAAAAAATAGGGGGCCAGTACAAGCATAAACCAAAAAAATGAAATTAATGTGTTGATCGCGTCACAGACGGAGTTGTTGGTTATGGGCCGAAAATACTTGTCGTGGAATTTAAGGAATGGGTAATTTCTATCTTTTACAGAGGTCCGGAACAACACATCAAAAAAATAAAACATCTGCCAGGAGTTCTGACGGATATAGCGACCAATGTAAAACCAGGCGCGGATACTTCCAGAAAATCCCAGATCATATACAAACATCTTTATGGCCGCTCCAAAATAGGGCTTTAACAGCAGATACCCGGTTTCACCCTGGCTGGCGTAGATGGCTCTTGCTCTTTCAAAAAATTCCATGCGGCCGGTGCTGTAAAGCGCCATGAGCATGCCCATCAATATGTACAGGCGGTTGAAGCCTTCGACTTCAAACCGGCGACCTGAAGTGTATAACAGCCTGGGCAGGGTAATCCATGTGCCCCGGATTCTTATTTTTTCGGCCAGTTTCTGATCCTCCAGAAAGTGCTGACTTTCGTCAAAAACGCCCAGGTCTTCAAAAAAAGAGCGTTTTAATAAAAATCCCTGGTCCCCGTTGGTAGTATTTATCCTGTTGAAATACGTTTTGCCTTCGGCGTATCTGAAAGACATGTCGTTGTTTTGGGTAGTACGTATGAATTTCAGAGGGAAATGTCCTGCTACCATATCATGATTGGCATTCGCAAGGGCTGCGCTCCAGTGTTTGAGAGCATTGGACAACAGAAAGGGGTCTTTGATTCTGGTATCCGCGTGTAAAAAAAGAAGATTGTCGCCGGCAGATTTTCTGAATCCTGCGTTGAGCTGGCTGGCTCGCCCGCCAGGCGCCCGCACAATGACGGGATCAAAGCGCCGGCAGCGTTCTATGGTGTCATCCGTGGAGCC
>NZ_JAIOSW010000201.1 GCF_021107415.1 Desulfobacula sp. | reverse complement strand
GTCTGGATTATGGTAAACTTCCAAAGGGTCTGTTAAAATTCCACCGTTATGAGCACAGCAATAGGGTGGCACTTGAAGAGCATTTGGTTGAAGCTGCAATGTATGGTGTTTCAAAAAACAAAAAAGCCTATGTCCATTTTACTGTTTCTCCTGAACATCTGGAAAAATTTAAAACACAGGTGGATCAGGTAAAAGATGAATACGAGAAACTATTTGACATTACTTTTGAAATTTCCTATTCGGTACAGAAATCTTCAACCGATATGATTGCTGTTGATATGAATAATGAGCCTTTTAGGGAAAAAGATGGAAGTTTGTTGTTCAGGCCTGGTGGGCACGGTGCGCTTATAGAAAATCTAAATGACCTGGAGGCAGATTTAATTTTTATCAAGAATATTGATAATGTGGTTCCCGACAGGTTAAAAGAAATAACCACCACTTATAAAAAAGTAATTGGCGGACTTTTGCTAAAGCTTCAATCAAAAACTTTTGAATTTCTTAAGGAATTAGAAAAAAGTGAAAGCACAAACCTTATCGAAAAAATTGAAGCATTTGCACAATCAGATTTAAATATTAAAATTCCCAATGGATTTAATGAACTGGGTCCGGATGAAAAGAAATCATTTTTATTCCGCCACCTTAACCGACCAATAAGAATTTGTGGAATGGTGAAAAATGAAGGTGAACCGGGAGGTGGTCCGTTTTGGGTGAAAAATTCGAAAGGAGAGGTATCACTGCAAGTTGTTGAGTCATCACAGGTAAATGCAAGCGATGAAGAACAAATGAAGATTTTACAATCCTCCACACATTTTAATCCTGTCGATTTGGTATGCGGAACCAGAAATTATAAAGGTGAATCATTTGACCTGCATGAATTTATTGACCCTGAAACAGGATTTATCTCCATTAAATCGAAAGACGGTAAAAATCTAAAAGCACAGGAGCTTCCCGGATTATGGAACGGGGCCATGGCCGACTGGATCACCATTTTTGTTGAAGTTCCCATTATCACTTTCAATCCTGTTAAAACTGTTAATGATTTACTTAGACCTCAGCATCAACCAAGTTAAATATTATTATACACTAAATCATTTAAACCTGATTTTATGTCTGTCCTGATAAAAAACGGAAGGATTATCACTGCATCAGAAGATTATGTGGCGGATATTATTATTGAAGGAGAAAAGATAACTGCAATCGGAAAAGGTTTACCGCAAAAGGCAGATCATATTATCGATGCACAAGATAAATTAATTTTTCCCGGTGGAATTGACCCGCATGTACATCTTGACCTTCCTGTGATGGGCATCCGCTCAAGTGATAATTTTGAAACCGGTACCCGGGCAGCAATATTTGGGGGGACTACTACTATTATTGATTTTGCCAACCAGCAAAAAGGTGGAACACTTTATTCAGCGCTTGAAACCTGGCAAAAAAAAGCTACGGGTAATGCTTATTGTGATTATTCATTCCATGTTTCGGTAACAGACTTTACTAAAAACACAAAAGCAGAGATGAAATCTTTTATAGAGCAGGAGGGTATAACTTCATTCAAGACTTTCATGGCTTATAAAGATACCCTGATGATTGACGATGCTACCATGAAAGCTGTGATGGAGGAAGTGAAAAAATATGGCGGAATGGTAACCGTTCATGCAACTGATGGAAACAAGATCGAATCACTGGTGGAAAAATTCAGGGTACAAAATAACCTGTCACCACTTTATCATTATTTATCGCAGCCTGATTATTCCGAGTCTGAAGCAACTGGAAGGTTTATCGATATGGCAATTGAAACCGGTGTAAATGCCTATGTTGTGCATATGACCTGTGCAAAAGCATTAGAAAAGATAAAACTGGCTAATCAAAACAATCACCGGATTCTTGCAGAAACCTGCCCCCAGTACCTCTTGCTGGATGCTGATTTATATAAAAAAGGTGACGAATCTGTAAAGTGGATTTTAAGTCCACCGCTCAGAACCAAAGAAGACCGGGAAAGCTTATGGACTGGCATACAAGATGGATATATCCAAACCGTTGGTACCGACCATTGTCCGTTTATGATGGAAGATAAGCTAAAAAACAAGGAAGATTTTACCAGTGTGCCCAATGGGATTCCTGGCATTGAACACAGGATGGAATTGCTTTTCTCTGAGGGTGTTTTGAAAGAAAGGATAAGCCTCAATAAATTTGTAGAAGTCACCTCAACCAATGCTGCAAAGATCTTTGGACTTTACCCCCAAAAAGGAGACATTAAGGTTGGCTCGGATGCCGATATAGTCATTTTTGATCCTGCTGAAAAACATATAATATCTGCAAAAACTCACCACCACCATTGCGATTATTCTGCATACGAAGGATGGGAAGTAACAGGAAAAGTGAAATCTGTTCTTTTAAGAGGAGAGGTTGTTTTACAAGAAAATGAAATACAGATTGAAAAAGGGTATGGGCGGTTTTTGAAACGAGCTGTTTCAGATTTGGGCAAAACTTAGTGGAAAAGATATAACTACACTAAAACTTCGTCAGACAATGTAATCCGAAATGGGGTAATTAGTGGATTTTTAAATCCGCAATTAATTTAGTAAT
>NZ_JAIOSW010000290.1 GCF_021107415.1 Desulfobacula sp. | reverse complement strand
CAGCTCCACCGGATATTTCCGGCCATCGATATCCGGAATCTGAGCAGCAGTGAATGCCACCACTTTGTAGTTTTTATTGTCCCGGTAAAAGGTGTTAAAATTATGAAAATCTCTACCAGCCGCACCTAAAATCAATACATTTCTTCTAATTCTTTTATCCATTATATCCTCCGTTTTATATAGGCTCAAAGAATACTTCCACACCGGAAGGACCTGTGGTCTATTCAACCGCTTTGGGGTTGACCTTTGAGCATGTAATTAACATTTTATCTTCCCAGTGTTGCGACCATAACAGCTTTGATGGTATGCAGTCTGTTTTCTGCTTCATCAAATACAATTGATGCACTTGATTCAAAAACTTCATCAGTTACTTCCAGTGCATCCAAACCATATTTTTGATAAGTATCTTCACCTATCGTCGTTTTTCTGTCATGAAAAGCCGGCAGACAATGCATAAATTTAATATTTTTATTGCCGGTGTAATCCATTACTTTCTGATTCACCTGATAAGGAGTTAAAAGTTTAATTCTTTCATCCCAGGCCTCTTTTGCCTCTCCCATGGAAACCCAGACATCCGTATAAATGAAATCGACACCTTTGACAGCTTTTTCGATATTCTCGGTCAGCGTGATCTTTGCACCTGTTTCTTCTGCAATTTTCCGGCATTCCTCTACAAGCGTTTTGTCGGGAAGACATTGTTTGGGAGCAGCGGCTCTGAAATCCATCCCCATTTTAGCCGCTCCCACCATGAGAGAATTTCCCATATTGTTTTTAGCATCTCCCATGTAACAAAATGATATGTCATTGAGCGATTTGTCGGAATGCTCAATCATTGTTAAAAAGTCCGCCAGAATCTGTGTTGGATGGTACTCATTTGTCAGACCATTCCACACAGGAACACCAGCGTATTTCCCTAATTCTTCAATAGTTTTTTGAGCAAATCCACGGTATTGGATTCCATCATACATCCTTCCCAATACCCTGGCAGTATCTTTCATAGACTCTTTATGGCCGATTTGAGATCCGGATGGCCCAAGATATGTAACATGTGCCCCCTGATCAAAAGCGGCTACTTCAAATGCACATCTTGTGCGAGTGGATGATTTTTCAAAAATCTAAGCAATGTTTTTACCCGTCAGGCGAGGTTGTTCTATTCCGCAATATTTTGCTTTTTTCAGATCAAAGGAAAGATCCAATAAAAACTTGATTTCCTTTGGTGTAAAATCTAACAATTTTAAAAAATTTCTATTTGTTAAATTAAAAGCCATAAGATATCTCCTGTTTAAATGTGTTATGTTTTAAATTAAAGTAGTGAGAAATAAATTATCAGTTTCGCTTTTCTGCTTTGTCAACACTCATTATCATATTTCAGTGTGATTTTTGAGCCGTATTTTTTATCGGAAAGCTTGGTCGCTTCAGTAATGATACTCTTATCTCCACCCTGGTTTATAAAATTTAATGCCGCTCTTATCTTGGGTGCCATGCTTCCTTCCGTAAAGACACCATTTTTAAGATATTTTTCAGTGTCATTTTTGTCCAGGAACTCAAGAATTTGCTGGTCAGGCTGACCATAATTTAAATAAATATAGGGAACATCTGTTAAGATATAAAATTCATCCGCTCCAATTCCGGCAGCCAGCAATGAGGAAGCAAGATCTTTATCAATCACAGCTTCAGATGGCCGGATATCTCCTTTTTTATCAATGTATACAGGGATACCGCCGCCACCCACTGCGATGACGATATTGCCTTGTTTTGCCAGGGACTCAATAATAGTCTCATTAATGATCTCTATCGGTTTTGGTGAGGGAACAACCCTTCGCCATCCATCCTCCATTTTTTTTTCTTCTTTAAAGGCCCATTTTTTTTCTTTTGACAGCAAATCAGCCTGTTCCCTGTTATATATCTTACCAACTCTTTTAGTCGGATTTGAAAAACCAGCATCATTTTTATCAATCACCACCTGGGTGACCAGACAAACCACTTCCCGTTTAATGCCATGCTTTTTCATAACATTTCTTAACATTCGTTCAATCATATATCCGATGCCACCCTGGGAATCCGCAACACATACATCAAGTGGCATTTGAGGAATATTATATGTTTGCTCTCCGGCATCATTTCTCATCAAAATATTGCCGACCTGAGGGCCGTTACCATGAGTTATAACAAGATCATAGCCTTCTTTTATCAGATAAACCAAACTTTCGATTGTTTCCAAGGTATTTTGCTCTTGTTCTTCAATGGTACCTATTTGAGTTCCCCTTAATAGAGCATTCCCACCCAGTGCAATCACTGCAAGTTTTTTTTGATTTTTCATAACTATCACTAATTATTTAAAATTATTTA
Organism: Desulfobacula sp.; assembly: GCF_021107415.1. The sequence goes on along the minus strand of NZ_JAIOSW010000290.1, from coordinate 9,923 downwards.
ACACTACTGGAGTAGTAACTCATGATCTTTTTTATGTCAAGCACAATTAATTATATTTTTAATACGAGTAAAGCCAGCCATAAATTTTTAGTGATCATATTTTTTCCGAAGTTTTTCCAGATTACGACCAAAAGTTTTATCAATTTCGTTCCCAAATTTTTTACCAATCTCTGCAATGAAAAAATCGTGGATCAGATACCCTTCTATGGATTCTACCAAGCCTTTATTCCTTGTCCAGACAGCCTGGCAGGCTCTGGAGCCTCCAAGATTGCCCGTTATACAGACTTTTGAATCAATAACAAGATCCAGAGTAGGGTCATTTGCTTTTACATTCCCAATATTCACTATACTATGGTAAAAAACATTCCCAAAATTCAATTCCATGTCGCCATAAATCAATACATAGACTTTTACACCTTCATTGTGGCGTTTTTGCAGGATATCTTTAAAAATCCTAAGCTCTTCATCCCACAACCCGATATAGATCTCTTCTTCAGCAGATTCAATTAGTTCAAAACAAAGTTCAATAGCCTCTTTTTTCCCGGAAAGATTCCATACCGGATCAAAGTCAGATTCGAAATTAATGGAGTCAAGTTGTGTTTGAAGCTCTCCTGTCAGTCTTGCATTGTCCCGTTTAAGGCTATTGATCAGCTCCTCCGGTGATATCGGAGAATATTGTTCAGGATTGGTGCCTTGAGAAATCGCATATCCTTTTTTGATTAACCTTCTTGTAATATCATAAACCCTTGAATGCGGGACGTTCGAATCCTTTGATATCTTATAAGCACTGGATGGATGATGCCGTAATAAAGACAAATAAACTTTCCCTTCATATTCAGTGAACCCAAGTGCTTTAAAATTATTCAAGATTGTTACTAAATCCATAATTGACCGTCTTTAATTGTTAAAATTATAATTGCTGATCAAAATTCTATTTACAGGATAATAATATAAATCAAATTTTTTTGCTATACAATATCAATTGTTTATGATAGCCAAAGGCGCAAGTTTAATTGTGAATGGATTTAAACTAAAAATATACCATAATCGTATTGTCCTCAAGTTCATAGGGGAAAAGTGATACAGACCAATGCAAGGAGGGTAAGATGACAAAATTTGATTTGAAACATGTTTATGAATCTCAGCAATTTGATCCAAAGCTGCTGGATATCATTTTTAATGTCGCAGATGAAATGAGAAATGATCTGTCAGCGAAACAAAGACGGTATGCTGATGTCCTGAAAGGTAAAATCATGGCATCTCTTTTTTATGAACCCTCAACCCGTACTCGTTTTTCATTTGAGAGTGCCATGGCAAGACTTGGCGGCAGTATTCTTACAACAGAAAATGCAAAAGAGTTTTCCAGTGCTGCAAAGGGTGAAACTCTTTATGACTCAATAAGTGTTATGTGCGGTTATGCAGATTTGATTGTCATGCGCCACAATGAACCGGGCAGCGCAAAAATGGCTGTAGAAGTTTCTAATGTCCCTGTCATCAATGCGGGAGATGGTTCGGGTCAGCATCCGACCCAGGCACTGCTGGATCTTTATACAATTAAAGATAATTTTTCAACCATTGACGGACTTACGATAGCCATGGTTGGTGATTTAAAATACGGGCGTACCGTTAGATCCCTTTCTTATTTACTGAGCAAATACGATAATATTAAAATTTACTATGTTTCACCGATAGTTTGTAAAATGGATGAGGATATCAAAGAGTATCTCACGACAAATAAGGTTGAGTGGGAGGAAGTCAGTTCACTTGAAAAAGTGCTGCCACTGCTGGACTGTGTGTATATGACACGTATTCAAAAAGAACGTTTTCATAATCTGGAAGACTATGAAAATGCATCAGGTAAATATATTCTTGGGATGGAAGAAATTAAGCTGATGAAACAAAAGAGTATCATCATGCATCCTCTGCCACGTGTTGATGAGATATCTCAGGAAGTGGACAAGGATCCCAGAGCTCAATATTTCAATCAGGCTAAAAACGGTCTGTATGTCCGAATGGCTTTGTTGTACTTGCTTTTAGGAGATGATATCCGTATTGAATAATTCGCCATTATAGATAAATTCTCTCCGATTATTTTATGGGTGAACCAATGGGAAGGATTTCACCGATATCCATTATTTTGAATCGGGAAGGATCAAGGAGATTTTTTTGTATATGGCGGCTCAGGTCAATTCCCGGAAACCCAGCAGGTTCGCTGCCCAGATGAAAAGTGCCCCACTGGGTCGGGATAAAATAGCGGGCACCGAGATCCTCAAAACCTTTGACCGCTTCTTTAATATTCATATGCTGGGAATGCATGAACCATCTGGGGTGGTATGCGGTGGTCGCCATAAAGGCATAGTCAATTCCTGGATATTTTTTGCCAATTTCCCTGAAGCCCTTGAAATATCCTGAATCACCGCCAAAATAAAGCGTCATAGAGGGTGTTACAAGAAGATATGATGCCCAAAGCGACCGGTTTCTTCCCTGGCTGATCCTCAAGGACCAGCGCTGGGCCGGAAGGCAGATTAGTTTTGAATCGTTTCCAATTTCAAACTCTTCCCACCAGTCCATCTCATGCACATTATTCTTATTCATGTCCAGGACAGATTCCTTGAGGCCTTTTGGCACGAAGACGGTTGAATGTTGCGGCAATTGTTTCATGCTGGGTCGGTCCAGGTGATCATAATGATTGTGGGAGATCACAATATTGACATCATTGACAATATTATTGAACTCTCTCAGATTTAGTGCCGGTGACGTCCGTCTTGCCGGCAGTAAGGCCCGTTTGGAAAAAATAGGGTCTGTCAACCAGTATACATCGCCAATCCGGATTAAAAAGGTGTTGTGCCCAATCCAGAGAATAAAATCACCCTTGGTCTGTTGAAGCCTTTTTGCCGTATCAGGAATCACCAGGGGCAGAAATTCTTTTTCCTGGTTCGTGTAATCTGTTTTTGAAAACAGTTTCCATCCCAGTACATCCAGAAAATTTTTGTCCGCTATCTCTATCCATGGGACGAAAAATTCTCTATCCTTATAATGGGGGGCATACAGGTCTTGTGTTTTAGTTTCTTCTACCTGCTGAGCCCATTGGATTTCTGAAAATCCTTTTTTATCCTTGGATGAGCAGGAAGATATAGTCGGTATGAACAACAGTAGTGACAGTGACGGTAGCGCTATATAGATCAAAAAGCAAATGGAGTTGAACGGTTTCATGATAGGGTTACAACAAACATCCCGGTTTCTTATTCATTTGGGCCGGAAAGGATTGGCTCAAGGGTAAAAAATCGGGATGTTATTTAATAATAAGTTTAAAATTATGTGCCTGCATCATACGTACAAGTGGTGAAATCTATTTCCTCACCGCATTTATCGCATTTATGGGTTTTTTCAAATTCATCCGAGAAAATTTCCTTTGGCGCATTGCATTTAGGGCAATTGCAGATAAAGGATTTTAAATTCTGAAATTGTTCAAAACCTGGGCAATGTTGTGGGGTTGTCATAATAGCCTCCTTTTTTTTAAATTAATGGTTGGAATGAGAAGCTCATTAAAATTAAAGGTTAATTTGGCAGCATTGTCAAGATAAAACAAATATTTAGTTTAGATTTACCAGAGTTCTGCCCCTTAGCTCTCCTTTTAATATGCACTCAATTTTATCACTTAATTGATCTATGAAAATTTCATCATAGATGTTTTCAAGCATGCCAAATCTCCAGTCTGTGGCCAGTTTTTCCCAGACCTTTGACCGAAATTCCATGGCACAATGCTGTGAATCGATTCCGAGAAGGGAGATGCCCCTTAATATGAAGGGAAATACATTAATGGGCAGATCTGCGGATGCTACATTGCCGCAGCAGGTTACGATTCCATCCTGTTTAGTTGATTTTATAGCTATTGCCAGAATATTTCCTCCCACCGTGTCAATGACGCCTGCCCATTGTTCTTTTAGAATGGGCGGTTTTGTGTTTTCAAGAAAATCATTCCTGGCAATGATGGTTTTGACGCCAAGATTATTCAGCAAGGTGGTATCTGCTTTCCCGGAGACAGCGGTTACACAATACCCAAGGTGAGACAATATTCCTGCCGCATCAATTCCGGGTGTATGCGGGTATTGTCTTGTGACACCACGGTTTCCTGTGGCAGATAGAGCATCCTTATAGTTTAAAGAAGAATACTTAACCCGAATGAGAACATCCCCTTTGGGCAGATCATCACTATAGACATCTTTAATTTGACGAATAAATTTATTTTTTTCAGGCTCTTCAACAATCAATGCTTTGTATAAAAAATTATCCATGCGCGGTATCCTTATGTTATTTTAGATTGCAGACAAAAATTCCTATTACCTTATTCTGCTTTAATTGGCTTTAGCTGACCAGTCACATATCTATGCAGGACACTTGAAATTAAAGTTTGATACGGCAATCCTTTTTGCATAGCTTTCATATCGCATATGTAATACTTTGTGTGCCTATTATCAATATAACAGGACAAACACTCCTCCCGGACTACGCCCTTATTTCTATTGACAAAATACATTCTACTATCCTAATATTTTATCATTATGACAATATTTGGGTGAAGTCCGAAGCTCAGAACCCTGATGATGATTCTAAAAAGGAAATCAGTGAACAGTCGTGACATAGTTTACTTAAATTATGATTGGTAAAATCAAATTATCATGCCTATTCTTTTTTTGTCTGTTATTCTTGACGACCCCTCTTGCCTCAGCACAAGTTAAGCCACGCTGTGATTATGATCAAGTTTTATTTTTTGACGAAGGAACCTGTTCATTTTCTTATTCAGCCAGGGGTAACAGCAGCGACAATTATAACATCACGATCAATATGGATGGTCTTCTCGTTTACGCTGATCTACATCTCTCATATCTATTAGATTCCAAAATTTATCCAGTAGATAACAGCTGTGACACATATTGGATCTATGCACAAAAGCTCAGCGTTAATTTCGGCGGGCATACAAAAGGGGAGAGCACCCATGACAGTTCTGATATATATAGAGAAGATACCTATATGGAATCCTGGTCTTTCTCCAGGAACTTTGCCCTGCCACTGCCTGATGAGAACTATAACCCCAACGAAATAAATACCTGGCGGTCACAAATTGATAAACAGCAAAAAGAGCAGGGGTGCAGTGCCCTGGTTGTTATCAGAGACCGCCGTTCGGTTGGTGGAGACGTTAAGGTTTTTCCGCATTTTACTATTTCCTCCGTGATCAATAAAAAGACCTTTAGGCTGACCGCTAAAGGCTATCAAAAACATACCGGCAATAAAATCGACCTTGACCGTAATGGAACCCAGGGATGTGGTTTTGGGTTTAACGGTGTTATCCTGGGTGTTAATTTTCATTCAGAAACATTGATGAAAATTGATGATTATGGATATAACCTACCGGACCCTGTTTTTTCTACTCAAAACTTTTCCTTAGAAGGATTTGGCTGCAGCGGTCAGGGTAATGGCACCTATACGCCAAAATATTACCTATCACAAGTTAACACCCCGTATACGACTGTTCACAGTGACAGCGAACATATAGTTTCCTGGTCATATAATCTATCCCTTGCCAAAGGTGTTAACGCCACAATAGAAACCGCCTCGGAAGACTGGCGGCCAAAGGGGGGCGACGAAAGCAATATCATTAGCATCAGGGCTTATATAGAAGAAAAAGAAGAAAAAGGAATCTTTAAGTTTATTCTTTCAGAAATAAGTAAAGAAAAGGGAATAGCTCTAAACAAAGGGGATGAAGATAGTCTTGATTTTGAATTTGAAAAAAATCAGGCTGGGTTCCGACAACCAATAGAGACGAGTGACGGCTGGGAGATTGAGTCCGAAAACAAACAAGTTGAAGCTAGCGTCTCTATTATGGCAAAAGATTACGGCGCCTGGGCAAAACTCAAAGCACAGATACAAGTTGCCGGTGTCTGGCACGATTGTAAAACCGATGAAGGCAAAACCTATGTCACTGTGCCATACGATAAGGACGAAGACCATATTGCCGATTTTTGGGAGAAAAAATACACTATTTATAGTGAACCGGCCAGTGCGGATAATGATAAAGAACCCAGGGATGTGGGTGACCCTGCAGAGCCCGGTGATGGTTTCTCCAACTACGAAGAATACCGGGGATTTTTTATTAATGACATTTGGAAAACGACTGATCCCACCCGTAAAGATATCTTTATCTATGATGAACTGGGGTTTGGTGTAGGATTGTTCACTGAACTGGATTTGACGGTTTCCTTGATCAATCAAAATGAATTTAATGATGACAAATTTGTGAATTTTAACCGGGGTTATGGGACGCTGGAATCTCAGAATGGGCAGAAAGGAATATACCTGCGAGGTGGTTTTGTTGAAGGCTCACTGGGCTTTGCTGAAGGTATCGGCTGCCCCAATGTTGTGGGAGATATCACCGTCGACTGTCTCACCATCTGGAAACATGCTGTTTTTGAGGTAATGGGGAAAAGCACGGACATGTATGAATACAGAGAAATTAAAGACGGAAATCTTTCTACCGCAAAGGGAAGCGTTGTCCAGGGATATGATACCTATTATGATGTAACAATAACCAATGCGCCCATTGAATATAATGCATCCATTGAAGCGGCTTTTCTAAAATTGCTAAACGAGACGATTGCCCATGAACTGGGCCATGGGGTTAACCTTACGCATCATGGAGAAGACCGTCAGGTTATAAAAGATAATTCCGATTTGGAAAATTATCTGGAAAATTATCGTAACAACGATCCAATGCTGGAATTTATCCCGGGAGATACGGCAGTAACCGGAGGGATCTGGTCTGGAGATGTAAGCTGCGTTATGCGGTATGGGCCTCCGTCCAACTATTTGGGCTGGGATAACAGGATATATGCCTACCCCGGCAATGAAGGAAATGCCAGTAGAAGCAGCTATTGCACTAGTAAAGAGGGTACTGGTATTAACGCACCGCCCCAAAGAACGGAAGGCGGAAAACCCTATCCCGTCGCCGGCAACGCCACACGGGGAGCCTGTAAAGCAATGGTAGACTTGAAAGGGACGCATTACGGCGGGAATTAGATAAGATGGCCATGAAAAAAAATATTGCAATACCACTGCTACTGATTTGTTTGATTGTAATCATTATGATTATGCTATTAAGATCCTGTAGTCAGATTACCAGAGAAACGACCCTTGTTCCTCCGGTCAATATTTCTCTTAGCCTCATTCCCGGAACACCAAAAGAAAAATCTCTTGTTGTCCTCCGACTCTTCAGCAGAAAACTACAGCAGGAGATGCTGGATGGCAGTCCCATATCCTCAATTCAAATAATAGCTGATGAAAACACCTGGACAGATAATATTACCTTTTCCCTTGCTAAAGGAAAAGATAAGACCACAGAAATAGATAAAAGCAGGATTACCTTGCTTCGAGCACAAAAGGATAAAAAGATAGCCTTCCATCCCCGGACCGTGTTTCAAATATTCTATGCGATTGAACCCAGTGCCTGTTTAATACCGGGCCAGGAATTATCAGCCAGGCTGAAATTAGACAAATACACTTTAAAATCTAATAAAGTCACTGTTCCACCTGTGCCGAAAAACAAACACGATCTCGCCTTGCGCAGAGCCCGCATCCATTCCCTCACTAATTCCGGCCACCTGATCACTGCAGCGGAAACACTTATCCAAGAGAAGTCGGAATCCCATCTTGGATATTGGTATCAGGGGATAGCCCTGGAAGACAATAGAAACTACCAGGGTGCTCTCAAGGCTTACAAAAAAGCTCTTCAATACTACCCGCAATCAACTGAAAGCAAACATTATGAACCACCCGTATATATTATCAGTAAAATCAGACGTCTGCAAAATACCAAAAAAAATGGAACAACTAATTAACCCGCTATTTGTTGATCAAGCATACTGATTTTATCGAAGTATATTCCAAAAAAGCTTTGCTAATATTTCATGGGTCAGCTGTGCTTTTTTATGCATCCCTTGACAAAGGCCGGTTTTGATGTTTTCATTATTAAAAAAATTGGCAGAATACAATTGTTTTTCTTATCATTATGTTTTTGTATCAAAAAAGGAATATAATCATGAATCTCAAAAAAAGTTTTATTGTATTTATTGTTATCATTTTCAGTTTCTTTTTTACATTCTCCTGTGCCCATTCCAGGCCTCCCAAACCCGGACCGAACTTTCAATGGATAAAACTTGTAAGAACCCCTAGTGGAAACATTATTCCGGGACACTGGATTTACCAGGGTCCTGTAAAACCTGGAAAGACATGGATACCGACTCATTTGAATAATTCGGGGAATGTGGTACCGGGACACTGGAAAAATATAAAACCTTTAAAAAAGAAAAATGCCTGGATTCCAGGCCATCATGGGCCCCGGGGACGCTGGATCCCGGGACACTGGAAATAAAGATAGAAGTGTAAATCATACTTTATAGGAGGAATTATCGTTTTGACATATATTCTGCGAATCATTATTGCGTTTGTTTTTTGCTTTGTAAGTATTTCAGCATCTATGATAACAAAAGCCTTTCCTTCAGAGTTATTGTTTATACTGGACTGTTCCGGCTCCATGTGGGGAAGGGTGGATGACCAGCCAAAGATCGTTATTGCAAAAGCGGTTCTAAAAGACCTGTTAAACGACGTACCTGATGAGATCAAAATAGGACTTCTTGCCTATGGTCACCGGGAAAAAGGAAATTGCAATGATATTGAACTTGTGTCTGAAATCGGTGCATCCCGGCAAGAATTGATTCAAAAGTTGTTAAACTTGAATGCTCGCGGGAAAACACCCATTGAAAAAATTTTACGACAGACCCCGGAGGTTTTTTCCGGAAAAGATACAAACAATGCTGTTATTTTGATCAGCGACGGAATAGAAACCTGCCAGGGCAATCCATGCGGCTATATCAAGACACTAAATGAAAAGGGAATAAATCTGACGATTCATGTCATAGGATTCCACGTAACCAGCAAGGCTGATGAACAGCTTAGGTGTATTGCCAAGGAAGGAAACGGCGGCTATTTTTTTGCCGGAAATACGAAAGAGCTTAAAAATGCCCTTCAAAGTTTAAAAGAAAGTATCGTGGACAAGAAGCTATTACCTGACCCTCCTGTAGTGGCAGAAGTGGAACAAAAAGAAACCAAATCTAAACGATTGAAACTGCCCGGGCCCGGCACTGTAATCTTAAAACCGGCATCTTGGGTCACCATGCCCCCCAAATACTGGTCCCTGGTGGATGCAGAAACCGGGGAACAAGCCACCCGGTCAAGTGCTGATTCCACGCGGGTAAAGCCAGGAGAGTATCAATTATCATGGCACCAGAATGAACATAAAAGTACAAATGTGATATTGACGGCTACTGTAACCGTGAAGAGCGGAGAAAAAGTAGAACTGCCTGTAGATACTGGTCTCCGCATTACCATACCCAAAGGGATTTCTCCTCCCAAATGGTGGGGCATAAATTACCCAGAAACCGATAATGTGATCGCCAGATTTTCCGGGCCCATGATTTCACAGGTTATTCCAGCTGGCCGTTATACCTTTTTGTGGCGTCAAAAAGAGCATGAAACTACAACTGTGAATCTGGGTATTCATGAACTAAAACCAGGGATACTCAATGATATCAAACTGGATATGGGGTTCTATATCCAAGCCGCTGATTTTTTATCCAAACCATTTTATTATGTGACCCTGGTAAATCAACAAAAAAAAATCATTGGGAAATGGAAAAATCTGACGGCACAACTGGCGCCCTCTGGTGAGTATACAGTTATCATAAGACCCACTGAGCATCATCATAATGAGATAGTCTGGTCTAAAATCACCATACCCGAACACGGATTCGTGGATGTGCCCATTGATTCGGGTATAAAATTTATTCATGATCAGGATGCAAAACCACCCT
>NZ_JAIOSW010000054.1 GCF_021107415.1 Desulfobacula sp. | reverse complement strand
GCATTTCTTTGGCCTCCATTGATTGTTGTCGTTCTAACCGGGTTAGCTCTTTTATTCGAACCTCACCTTTTCTTGGGCGGCCCCTTTTCTTTTTTGGCTTTAGAATTTTAATTTTTTTTACCGGCTTCTCTCGGGCATCAATTGATGTTGAATCTCTTGATATGTGCCCGATAATCCTATCGCCCATATGTTGTTTAATAAGACGTTATGAACAACCTGCGCTAACCCTGATTCTGAAAACTCTTTAAATGCACGGGAAAAGGATGACTCATGAGGAATATCATTGATCTTTTCCCAACCACAAATTTTTCTTAAGGGCGGACTGATTTTCAACCTGTCTATTAATCCCCTTGTCGTATCCATATTATAAACAGCCTTTGCCACAAATGCCCTTGCTATCTGTTTCCTGTATTTTGGTGATTGGCCTTGCCAGTATTTCGGTACCCGGACCATATCTTCAATCCTGATAAGCTCTAAAGTGGTTACAAGGTGTTTTAATTTCTCTGTAAGCGGTTCTTCAATCTGTTTTTCAATAAAAGGGAAAAGAACCTCTTGTACTTCAAACCAAATCTGTGATAGTTTTCTCATAAAGCTGCTTTCCTGGTCCAGTTATTTTTTTGTAGTGATTAAACAACTGAAATATACCATGGTAGCAGCTTTTCATCAATTATTAACCCTCGTAAAAATAAAAAAATGTAAATTTATATTTATTTCTGCAAGAGGCTCACAATATAAAATAATTTTGTTTCCTTGACATGCTTATTTTTTAGGACTAAAGATAGAATATAGTAATTGGTCGTTATTTATTTAATCATTTTTTTTAATTGGTTTTATAAATAGCTGCCAAAGAGTGAATAAAAAAATGAAATACTTTTTATTTTCAATGAATTTTGGGCTGTTTTATTAAAGCACGCTATAATCTAATCACTACGCTATTATCTCTATAATCTGATCACTACGCTATTATCTCTATACGTTAAGCGCCACTCTTTGCTCTTATCATTTTCTTATTACAGGGTATTACTATACTATTGTGTAGAAAGGGATGTAAAATATGATCTTTAAAACAATGAAGGAGGTAAAATGCCAAGTTTTGTAATTAATGAAAAATGCGATGGATGTAAAGGTGGAGACAAAACTGCCTGTGAATACATCTGCCCCAATGACCTCATGAAGCTCGACGAGAATTTGATGAAGGCTTATAACTCTGAACCGGATATGTGCTGGGAATGTTATAATTGTGTAAAAATTTGTCCTACGCAGGCTATCGAGGTAAGAGGTTATGCAGACTTTACTCCCCTCGGGGCAAATGTTGTGCCATTGAGAGGAAGTGATGATATTATGTGGACTGTCAGCTTCAGAGGCGGTACTATAAAACGTTTTAAGTTCCCTATCAGAACAGTAGCAGAAGGGGAAGTTGCCCCGGATGGTGGTTTTGGTGAAGGTACCGGAACATTGGATGATCAGTTATTATTTACAGAGCCGGATTCTTTAAAAGCTGATGAACTTTGGACACTCTAAGATTAAAGGATAAATTATGCAAAATTTTAAAACAGTTGAGGTAACAACGGATCTTTTGATCATAGGGCCTGGTATGGCTGGAGCTGGCGCATGCGTGGAGGCTGCACACTGGGCAAAAAAAAATAATCTAAAGGTCACAGTTGTAGATAAAGCGGCTATGGAGCGAAGCGGTGCTGTAGGCATGGGACTCTCTGCGATAAATCAGTATCAGGGTGAAAATTCGCCTGTGGATTACCTTAGTTATGTTCGGCAGGATCTCATGGGACTTTGCCGGGACGATTTGGTAATGGACATTTCCAGACATGTCAATGGTAGCGTTCATTTGTTCGAAAAGTACGGGCTTCCGATCTGGAAAGACAAAGAAGGAAACTATGTCCATGAAGGCAGATGGCAGCTTATGATTAATGGTGAATCATATAAGGCAATTGTTGCTGAAGCTGGGAAAACAGCTGTTGGTGCCGACAACCTGTACGAACGTGTTTTTATTATTAAACTTTTGCTTGATAAAGATGATAAAAATCGAGTTTGTGGCGCTATTGGTTTCAGTGTGAGAGAAAACACATTTTATATATTTAAATGCAATGCCTGCATCGTAAGTGCGGGTGGTGCTGTCCATGTTTTCAAACCACGGTCCACAGGTGAAGGACTGGGCAGAGCCTGGTATCCACCATGGAATTCCGGGTCCAGTTCTTATCTTACTACAACTGCAGGTGCTGAGATGAGTTCTCAGGAAGTTGTCTTTATCCCTGCAAGGTATAAAGATGCTTATGGTCCTGTGGGGGCATGGTTCCTGCTTTTTAAAGCAAAAGCAACTTCAGCTACTGGCTTTGATTATATGGGTGAGGGACTGGCTGAAGGAGGCGAATTACACAACTGGCCGCCTTACGGAGAAGTAAAGCCTATTCCTACCTGCCTGCGTAACCATTTAATGATGAAAGAAATGTATGAAAAGGGACATGGACCCATATTAATTCATACAGATAAAGCCATCGCAAAAATTGCAGACGCAGCGCCAGATAAAAAAGCATATAAAAAGGAAATGAAAAAGCTTGAAGCTGAAGCATGGGAGGATTTTTTAGATATGACGATCAGTCAGGCAATTCTCTGGGCATCAAAAGATGTGTTGCCAGAGGAAGGTCCTTCTGAAATCATGCCATCCGAACCATATTTTATTGGTTCCCATTCAGGAGCTTCAGGTGCCTGGACAAGTGGTCCCGAAGATATCCAGACTGATGAATCTAAAAAGGATTATTTTTTGGGTTATAACCGTATGACAACAGTCAAAGGAGTGTTTGCGGCAGGTGACGGAGTCGGTAATTCAAGCCACAAATTTTCTTCCGGTTCTTTTACAGAGGGAAGAATTGCAGCCAAAGCTGCTATTAAATTCTGCGTAGAAAATCCTTACACGCCGGAACCTGATTCTGATGTGATTAATAAGCTCAAAGAGGATATTTTAGCACCACTTAAACTCTATGAGGAAAAATCATCATATACTACCCTTGGTGCGGCTAAGAAGCGTTATGACCTCCCGGTAGAGGAAGTTAATCCATATTTTATTACTCCTAAAATGGCTCTATTCCGTCTCAACAAAATCATGGACGAATATGTTGCCGGCTGGGGTTCTCAGTATAATTGTTCTGAAACTACTCTTAAGATAGCACTTAAGGAGTTGAAGATGCTCAAGGAGGATCTCTCAAAGCTTGCTGCCAGAAATCTTCATGAATTAATGAGGTGCTGGGAAAATGTTCAGAGGGTTCAATTAGCTGAAGCCCATACCCGTCACAAACTGTTCCGTGAGGAAACCCGCTGGCCCGGATATTTTTACAGGACAGATTTCCCAAAAATGGATCAGGAAAATTGGGGTGATGTCTTTGTGAATTCCGTATATGACGAGGAAAAGGATGAATTTAAGATATTTAAAAAAACTAAACACAGCCTGGTGAAAATAGAAAAAGTCGTTGGAATGTAACATACAAACATTCCTTCTGATAGAGATACTTGTGTAATGCCATCACTTGTATCCTCCAAATTACAGTCACACAGGGTAGCAAGTCTTGTGTGGCTGTAATCGTATTAGATATGAAATTCGGAAAAAGGAACATGGAAAAAATAGCTCAAATAAATAAAGTCCAGAATAAAAAATGGTATGAACAAGGCTATGCCGATGGTTTAGAATTTGTTCAAAACGAAGCTGACTATGAAGATTTGGCTGCCATCGCAAGAGCAAAAGGAATACCTGTTAACTGGGATATCTTCAGAGCAGAAATTTTAAACAAATATCTGAATAACCCTCTATTTGATTTTCAAGCATATTCAGAGGGTTTTAGCCAGGTGTGCATAAAATTTTTTGAATCAATTTAAGGCTTTTAATTATATTAAATATTATCTGCTTTTGTTATAGTTTTATTTATTGTTTCTCACTCCATAAATAAATTTGTGTTAAAATATTTGATAAAAAGGTAATGATAAATGATAAATAAAAAGAAAACAGTATGCCCATATTGCAATCAAGAAATGAAAAAATGTAAGGTGCCGCAAGCATCTACTTGGAACGATGCTTTTTTTTATGTTTGTTTTAATGACAACTGTCCTTATTTCATGGAGGGATGGAATTATATGTGGGAAACTCAAAAAGCGCATGCCTCATATCGTTGCCGGCTTGACTCTGATTCGGACAAATATACCCCGTTACCTGTGTGGTCCCATGAAGCATTGAAAAATAATATTATTGAATGAATCTATTAATATTTCTTCTCATTTTTTCATGTCAATTTTTTTTTAGCTGCCATTACTTCAGGTTTCAGTTTTAGCCCTTGTTGCCCGAGTAGTCCAAATTCTATCCATTTCATAGCAAATTTATAAAGAGCTGTATCATCATATTTCATTTTTTCTATTTCATTTTTTTCTATTTCAAATTGCTTTAAAAAACTGCTTTCAAAAATAAAACGTCTGAACCTGTCTATATCGTAACATGCCATAAAATACATTTCCTGAATTTTTTTATTTTCAATTTTTTTGTCACTTAAAAATTCATTCATTGTAATTTTTTTAAATAATTCTTCCATCTCAATATAAATTGGGATATTTTGCCCGTCTATCCATTCTCTTACTATTGAAACCTTATTTTCCTGAAAACCCAGACAAAATGGAACATCCATAATTGAATAATACTGTCTTCCTGCTTTTTCAGTGATTTTTGTTGTTTCAGGTTGCAAAGGATAGATACGGCATGCCCATGGACGGCTATCATAAACTCTACATCCCTGCGCTGTAACAAAAGGGCAGCTTTTTTCATCATCATCTTTCATTTTTAAAATGATAGCAGGAAGACCATTTTTCCCCATAAGGGTAATTGTATATTGTTGTAAAAATTTTTCTGACGATATTTGAAGACCATTTTTTAACTGAATAATATCATATGGCATAAGAAATATATTAATATTTTGGCAACACTGAGTAAAGCAATCAAGGCCATCATGACAAGCAAATTTAAAATTATCTTCTGGTTTCAACACTTTCAGTCCTTGGCTTGTACTCTGCCTTATTTTATTTTGTGTGAAAGACATTTTTCTCCCTTTAAATTTATTTATTAAGATATACGATCTGCACAAAATCCGTAATAAACTTTTTCTACGACAGGACAAGGGTAATATTCATATTATATAGCCATAGATAGAAATTCGCTTTTTGTCAATAAAAGTATGAAAAAGAGGAGCTTGAAGTATTACGCAAACAGTCCAATGCCATTGACAGTTGGGAAAGCCCCTACAAAGCCATCGTTTCCGTGTTGATGTTAAAAGAAGGCTGGGATGTTAAAAATGTCACCACGATTGTGGGCTTGCGTGCTTATTCAGCTAAAAGTAATATATTGCCGGAACAGACGCTGGGAAGAGGTTTACGTAAAATGTACCCCGGTAATGAGGTGGAAGAATACGTAAGCGTGGTGGGCACGGATGCTTTTATGGATTTTGTTAAGTCCATTCAATCTGAGGGTGTGGAACTTGAACGGAAAGCAATGGATGCAAGCCTTGTTACCGATTACCGGTCAGTAATCGGTTATTTTTCTCAAATTATCATGAAAGACTTACGCTTAGTCAGTGGCTACGATGTATTGTACGGAAAAGTAAAATCTTTCATTCAGAATGATTTGTTTGAAATCAGGGTTGATCTGGATAGTTTGAACACCCTGCGCAATTTGTCAGAGCTTGAGGCAAGTAAAACCCTGGTAGAAACTTTCAAAAAGCAGATCAACGCGTTAACGATTCAGGATAAAGGTGATGCAAAAATCAAAGACTTCATTAAACTAAAGAAAACCCGCCCCTTTGTGGTTAAGGAACAAGGTTACATCGTTCCAAAAAAAAGTATTTTTAACAAAATCATTGGAGACAGTCATCTGGAACTGAAATTTGCCGCTTTCCTTGAGGAATGTGACGATATTATTTCTTATGTGAAAAACTATATGGCAGTACATTTTCAAATTGATTATGTCAATGCCGACGGCAATATTTCAAATTACTATCCTGATTTTATTGTTAAGTATTCTTCGAATTTAGTCGTCATTGTTGAGACCAAAGGGCTTGAAGATCTTGATGTACCATTAAAGATGAAAAGGTTGCGTGAATGGTGTGTTGACATTAATAAAGCCCAGCCTGATATCCATTATGATTATATATTTGTTGATGAGGAAAGTTTCAATCAATACAAACCCAAGAACTTTGAGGCACTGATGTCCGGATTCAGGGATTACAAAGATTAAGAATATTTGCAAAGGAAAACAAATTATATAAAGCATATTTTAAAAAGCTTGATTCAATTTCGCTACACACTATAGTTAATTTCATTTGACTTCATACTGCTCTTGTATTTCCTATTTTTTTATCATACAATAACGTTATAGTTTGGGATATGATAAAAAATACAAGGAGAAGATATGTCGTTTCAGGGCGTCGAGTT
>NZ_JAIOSW010000230.1 GCF_021107415.1 Desulfobacula sp. | reverse complement strand
ATTCTTAATGCTCTTTCAACATCGTTATCAATAACCGTAACTGTAATTTCCTTCAAAAAACATCGCCCCTTTCATAGTGTATTTAAATATCGAGATATTTATAACCGAACTTTGTAACAAAATAATGCCTTAAAAGCAAGGAAAAAATAAAGCCTTTTCACTTAAAATTAAAGATAAAAAGGCTTTAAAATATGAATTAAACCAATAAATTTTACAGTTTGGAAACCAACTCGGCTGTTACTTCCGGAAGTGCTTTTTCACCGGCCAGTGTGATGTATTTTATATCATTGTCTTTTTCGGTCAGATCTTTGTAATAGTAAGAAGCAGCCAATGTGCCGGTTTCAGTGTCATAATAAATGGAATGACGTTTATCAATGGCCGTTTCATCCTGATCATCAGCACGTTTGGTTAAGGCACTGCCGCAAACCCTGCATTTGTCTCCGTCCGGTTTAATGGCATCAATAAAAATATTGTTCGGATGATTGTTGTCCTTTTCGCAAAGGCGGCGGCCCATGATTCTATCTTTTGCAATCTGCCTGTCAAGAAGCATTTCAATAACATAAGTGAGTTTAATACCGGCTTCTTCCAAAGATGCATGAAGCTTTTCCGCCTGAACTTTATTTCTTGGAAAGCCGTCCAGAAGCCATCCGTTTTTGCAGTCATCTTGTTTTATTCTGTCAAGAACCATTGGGATGGTGATTTCATCAGGAACCAGATCACCCTTGTCAATATATTCTTTTGCTTTTTTACCCAGATCGGTTCCGCCTTTGATGTTTTCACGGAAAATGGCACCTGATTCAACGTGTGCAAAATTATATTTGTCTTTCAGGATAGCGCCCTGGGTTCCCTTGCCACTTCCGTTTGGTCCAAAAAATAGAATGTTCATTTAAGACTCCTTATATGTATTAATTTAAGTGCCTGTATCCGGCACAACTTTTTTTTTATAATTTTTTTAAATTATAAGACTCGTTTTTATTTGTCAAGGTTAAGGAAAAAGTTGAGAATAGCCCTTGAATGTCATAATGGATATTGCTATTAATGACGGACAGAAAAAAATCATGAAAATTTTATAAAATATTAAGTATAAAATAACTTTAGGATAAGGGGGGAGCATGACTGAATTAATTGAGGTCAGGGCAAGGGAAATACTTGATTCCAGAGGGAATCCAACGGTTGAAGTGGACGTTGTCTTAGCCAGCGGTGCCAGGGGCAGGGCTGCGGTTCCATCCGGTGCCTCAACCGGTACAAGGGAAGCCCTTGAGCTTCGGGATAACTCGGACACTCGTTTTTTAGGCAAAGGTGTTTTAAATGCCGTTGCCAATGTTAATGAAGTGATTACACCTGAAATCATTGGATACGACGCCATGGATCAGGCAGGTCTTGACAGAACCATGATAGATATTGATGGTACTGAAAACAAGTCAAGGCTTGGTGCCAATGCCATTTTAGGCGTGTCCATGGCAGCAGCAAGAGCAGCGGCGGAAGCATGTGAGATCCCTTTGTTTCAGCATCTGGGCGGTATTAATGCCAGGGTGCTGCCTGTTCCCATGATGAATATTATCAATGGCGGGGCTCATGCCGCGAACAATTTGGATATCCAGGAGTTCATGATTCTTCCTTTTGGTGCTGTTTGCCTTACAGAAGCGGTTCGGATGGGAGCTGAGACCTTTCATCATCTTGCAAAGATCTTAAAGGGAGAAGGGCTTTCCACAGCAGTCGGGGATGAAGGCGGGTTTGCCCCGAACCTTAAATCCAATGAAGAGGCGTTGGAATATATTATCAATGCCATTGAGGCAGCCGGATACAGACCGGGTAAGGACATTGGTATTGCCCTTGACGCAGCCGCTTCAGAGTTCTATAAAGACGGCAAATATATTTTTCAGTCAGAAGGCAGAGAGCTTTCCCCCGGTGATTTGATTGATTATTATGAAAAATTGGTTGAAAAATATCCATTATATTCCATAGAAGACGGTCTGGCCGAAGATGATTGGGATTCATGGGGAATTATGACCGAACGGCTTGGAAATTCCGTGCAGATCGTTGGTGATGATATTTTTGTGACAAATCCTGATATTTTTAAAAGAGGAATTGAGAAGGGAATAGGCAATTCGATCCTGATTAAATTGAACCAACTCTGGATACCATTCAAATGGCGAAAGAATCCGGCTATACAACTATTGTTTCCCATCGATCCGGAGAAACAGAGGACTCTTTTATTGCCGATCTTGCCGTGGGTGTAAATTCAGGACAGATAAAAACAGGATCCATGTCCAGGAGTGACAGGGTGGCCAAATATAATCAACTCATCAGGATTGAAGAACTTTTGGGAGATAGTGCAACCTTTCCCGAAAATCTTTTTGTTTAATTAATTTTTAATTTACGTGTGACCTTTATGGTTACGTGTAACCTTCAGGTTATGAAAAATTTTTTTTGTTTAACCTTTTTTATACTGTTTTTTAACCTGTCTTTTATTTTGGCATCAGGTACGGGTGAGGCGTTTGTCCCCCAAACACCTCACCTTTTGCATCTTGTTATCCAAAAGATCAAGCAGCCTGTCGGTATCCAAGCCTATCAGACTAAAAAAATATTAAATTACGAAGACTCTGAGATTGGATTTTTTGAGTTAGAGGAAAAATTGATTTACTCATACCCCAAACGGCTCAGATCTGAAATTATTTCAGATACCATGACAAGTCTCACTGTTGAGTCTGATTTCAGATTTGTCAAAATAATGGATGGGGTTATAGTTTCCCATGATAAATCATTGGTTGATTTGTATACGGATATTCTTCTTTACCGGGATCATGAAAGTCTTTTAGATCAGCTTGCCATGGCAGGTATTGATACAACAAAAGTATCCTTTCAAAGATATAATGATACTATTTGCTATGTCATTGGCAGACCCTTGGAAAAAGGTAAACCCTTTTCAGGGCTTTGGATAGAAAAAGAGTCTTTTCTGCCCATTAAATATGTGGTTGAAAAAAATGGCTGGATGGTTGAATTTTTTTATAACAATTGGCAGCGGGCCAGCAAGACCTGGTACCCGATGCAGGTCAGTATTTTTTTGGATAATCAATTGTTTGCAATGATTCACGTAAGAAGCTTTGATTTGAAATCAGGGTTTTCGCCGGTTTTATTTGATATTGCGCACATTGAGCAGTTATATCCTAAAAGTGATCCTGATCCTTTTGATGAGAATTTGCAACAGGCTGACGAGCTTGACAAACGCATAGAAGATTTTAAAAAATTATATGAATAATTCTAAACAAGCGAGGAATAATGGCTAAAAACACCAAATATATTTTTGTTACCGGAGGCGTATTGTCATCTTTAGGCAAAGGGCTTGCATCCGCTGCCATAGGAATGCTTCTTGAAAGTCGCGGCCTGACGGTTACCATACAAAAACTTGATCCTTATATTAATGTTGACCCGGGAACAATGAACCCTTTTCAACATGGTGAAGTATTTGTAACAGATGACGGGGCGGAAACAGATCTTGATTTGGGCCATTATGAAAGATTCACCCATGCAAAGCTGGGTAAAAATAATAATTTTACCACGGGCAAAATTTATGACCAAGTGATTACCAAAGAGCGCAAAGGCGAATATCTGGGTGGTACGGTACAGGTCATCCCTCATATTACCGATGAAATCAAGCAGAGCATCCTTCTTGTGTCGGATGATGCCGATATTGTGATTGTTGAGATCGGTGGTACCATCGGTGATATTGAATCTTTGCCTTTTTTGGAAGCCATCCGGCAATTTAGAGCCGATGTCGGGTCATCCAATGTTATCTATATTCATTTAACTCTTGTTCCCTATATTAAAACCGCTTGTGAAGTAAAAACAAAGCCCACTCAGCATAGTGTAAAAGAGCTTCGCAGTATTGGTATTCAACCCGATATTCTTCTTTGCAGGACTGAAAGCTACCTGACCCAGGAGATTAAATCAAAAATTTCCCTGTTTTGTAATGTGGACACAGATGCTGTTTTTACTGCAAAAGATGTGGATTGCATCTATGAAGTGCCCCTGGTCTACAATAAGGAAGGACTGGGGGATAAAATATTAAAGATGCTGAATATCTGGGCAAGGGCGCCAAGGCTGGATGAGTGGAAGGAAATGGTTGAAAAACTTAAAAATCCAAGATTTTCAGTGAATATTGCTATTGTCGGCAAATATGTTGACTTGACGGAAAGTTATAAAAGCCTCAATGAAGCACTTACCCACGGTGGAATATCCAATGATGCCAGGGTTACTCTTCAATATATCGATTCGACAACCCTGACAGAAGATAATGTTGTAGAAATTCTTTCTAAAAGTGACGGTGTTCTTGTCCCGGGCGGATTCGGCTCAAGGGGGATTGAAGGAAAGATTGTCGCTGCAAAATATGCAAGAGAGAACAAGGTGCCTTATTTCGGGATTTGTCTTGGTATGCACATGGCCGTTATTGAAATAGCCAGGAATCTGCTCAGCCTTGAAGATGCCCATGGCCAGGAGTTTGACCCCTATACGCCATATCCTGTGATTTATCTTATGAAAGAATGGTATGACGAGCAGACCCAGCAGCTTGAAAAGCGGGATGAGGATTCTGATAAAGGCGGGACCATGCGTCTTGGCGCGTATCCTTGTAAATTGGTTCCTGATACCTTTGCCATGGCAGCTTATAAACAAGAAGAAATCTCAGAGCGTCACAGGCACCGTTTTGAATTTAACAATGAATATAAAGATCGATTGATAGAGGAGGCCGGGCTTGTCATCAGCGGGACTTCACCCGACCACGAGCTTGTTGAAATCGTGGAGCTTAAAGATCATCCATGGTATCTTGGATGTCAATTTCATCCTGAATTTAAATCCAAACCCGGAAATCCGCATCCATTATTCAGGGAGTTTATCAAAGCATCATTAAAAAATGCTAAAAAGTAAAAGGATATCTGATCAATCATTAAAATAAGCGTGTCATCAGTTTTTTTCTGATGGTATCATTTGCTTATTATATTGTTCAACAAGCTTTTCATAGGCCTCTTTTTTTTCCTGGTATTGTTTGATTTCAATATTAAATTGAGTGGCAAGCTCGTTGTATTTTTTTTCACCGATGGTCTTTTTTTGTTTGGTCAGAGCCTGTCTTTTTTTGACAAGGGCCTCATATTCATTATCAATCTCACCTTTTTTTATCTCAATAGATTTAAGCATAATGGTGTCTTTGGTTTCTATGTCTTTCTCTTCAGGCGGTTTTTCCTCAGGAGATGTTTGAATGCTTTGATAGACACTTAAGTCGGGTCTTTGGTCTTCAGGCACCTCTGAAATGTCGTCCGTGTAATACTTGATACCATCCTTGTCAATATAGTGATAATATTCTGCAAATACGGATGAAGCAGACAGTATATATAAAAAACAGATAATCAAAGCATAAAAGAGTTTCATATTTTTCTCCCTGACTTTTTGTGATTTCCTGAAATTTTAAATTAAAGTGCCCCATGATGTCAAGAAAGGAGATTTTTAAATTCTACAGAAACATGCAGATCTTTCTTTATCCTTGTTTCCCTCAAGCCAGGCCGGGACTATGAAGAGGGCCACCTTCTCAGAGCCGCCCTGGATTCCCGACAGAAACTGGGAGCCAATGGCAAATTCCCCATTGATACCTTCCTTGCAATGGGTGAGAATTTTTTTTAACCCAGGAGTGTCGGCATAATATTCCAAAAGTGCAACAAGACCTTCAGTGCAGGTGATGGGGCAGGAAACGCAGGCTTCTCCATTTTGGTAAATGAGATACACTATTGCCATGCATGTTCTAAGTTGTCAAGTGTTTTGTCGGGGTAATAAACTTGCTTTTATTTTCCAGATTCATCCCATATTTTTTCAACAAATGTCTTTATTGAATTGATCTTCACAATAAGACCCTTTATAAATGATCAATGGTGGTATAAAAAACAAGATGGAATTTAAAAAAAATAAGGACAGGTATTAAGTAGTATAGATGCTATTTTCATAAAACAGGATTATGCATATGGAGTCAATTATTATAATTAAGTGTGGGAATATAAAACTGGAGGGGGCTTTACGTGAAAATACGTCTCAAAAGGCCGTCATTATCTGTCATCCGCATCCGCTATATGGTGGGAATATGGAGAATCCGGTGGTGATGACCATTGCAGAATCTTTTTTTGAAAAAGGGTTTACAACCCTGAGGTTTAACTTCAGGGGAACGGGCAACAGTACCGGCATGTTTGATAATGGCAATGGCGAGCAGGAAGACATCAGGGCTGCCATGTCCTGTCTAAATGAATATGGTTATAAAAAGATCTATCTTGCCGGATATTCCTTTGGTGCCAGGATGAATGCCTTGGTGGTTTCCAAAGGATGTGAAATTGAAGACCATATTATGGTGTCTCCCCCTGTGGGTTTTATAAGCTTTGATGATATTGAGAAGATGCCTTCTACAGGTCTTATCGTGGCTGGGGCCAATGATGAGATTGCCCCTGCAGACCTGGTTCAGCATCATATCAATCAATGGCAAATTGATCCGAGGTATGAAATTATTAAAGATTGTGATCATTTTTATTCTGGCTGCCTGGGCAGGCTTAAGACCATACTGACAGATTACGTGTGACCTTCAGGTTACGTGTGACCTTCAGGTCATCTGTCCTGAAAAATGATGGGATAGGAACGTTTTTATTTAAGGGTGTGTAATGGGATCAAAACAACAGCATGATTTTGATTATATTGTTATCGGTTCAGGCTTTGGCGGAAGTGTATCTGCATTAAGGCTTTCCCAAAAAGGGTATCGTGTGGGGATACTTGAAAAGGGAAAAGAATGGAAGACAACAGATTTCCCAAAAACCAATTGGAATATCAAAAAATATTTTTGGCTGCCGGCCATGGGGTGTTATGGCTATCAGATGCTCACAATGTTCAAGCATGTCTGGATTATTCATGGCGGTGGTGTTGGCGGCGGAAGCTTAGTATATGCCAACCAGCTTCTTATTCCTCCTGATGAAGTTTTTGAAAGTAAGGACTGGTATATTGAGAATGCCAAAGAAAAATTGATGCCCCATTATGAGACAGCCAGAAAAATGCTGGGGGCAAATTTGAGTCCCCAGGTAGGAAAGGCTGACCTACTCTTAAAAGAAGTGGGCATGGAAATGACCGGGAAAGATACTTTTCATAAAAATGATGTGGGAATTTTTTTCGGTGAACCGGATAAAACAGTTCCTGATCCTTATTTCGACGGCAAGGGGCCGGATCGAACCGGATGTACGTTTTGCGGCGCCTGTATGATTGGGTGCCCTGTCGGGGCAAAAAATACGCTGGATAAAAATTATCTTTATCTTGCAAAGGATTTTGGTGCCAAGATTATCCCCGAAACAACTGTTACGGGTGTGAAGCCTGTGGTTGGTGGATATGAAGTTATCACAAGAAATACCGCCGGTTTCTTTAAAAAGGAGAGACGATATACGGCCAAAAGTGTCATTTTTTCAGGTGGCGTTTTAGGCACGGTAGAACTTTTAAGCAAATGTAAAGATAAAGGACTGCTGCCCAATATTTCCGATGAACTGGGAAATTTTGTGAGAACCAATTCCGAAACTCTTGTCAGTGTTAAATCAAATGATAAAGCTACCAACTGGAATGATCAGATCGCCATCACATCAGGAATTTACCCGGATGATACCACCCATATTGAAATTGTAAGATATAATAAAGGCTCAGATTTCCTTTTAAATTTGTACACCATCATGTCCGACGGTGGTGGAAAGATGCCAAGATTCATAAGTTTCCTGGGAAATATTGCCAAACATCCTTTAAGGTTTATTCGATTGTTATGGCCCCTGGGCAAGGCTGCATCCATGTCTGTTCTTTTAGTGATGCAGACGGATAAAAATTATTTGAAGTTAAAATACAAACCAAGATGGTGGCGGTTTGGTGGCAAAGCAATTAATTCTGAAATACCAAAAGGGTTTGAAAGATCCCCCAGCTTTATTCCGGTTGCCAATGAGACAGCCAGACGGCTGGCAAAGAAGATGGACGGGATTCCGTTAAGCTCGTTTCCAGAGGTTGTTTTAAATACATCAACCACTGCACATATTTTAGGAGGGTGCTGCATGGGTGATTCAGCGGAAGATGGCGTTGTTTCCAACAAGGGGGAATTATTTAATTATCCCAATCTCTATGTGGCTGATGGATCGGTGGTTTCAGCCAATCTTGGTGTGAATCCAAGTCTGACCATCACGGCTCTCTCGGAACATATTATGTCACAAATACCTAAGAAAGGATGATAACAATGAAGATACTATTTAGAATTGAAGGGATACCCGCCCTTTATAAACTCATGAAAAAAAAGAAAAAGCTTGATTTTATTTTTCAGGGAAATACCTTGCAGGATCTGGTAGATGGGTTGATCAGTAAATTTGGTCCAACAGTTAAAAATATTTTATTAGACAAAAAAGATGAAATTGATATTGAATATCGGGTTGTTGTCAATATGTCCAAATATCTTTCCTATGGTGAGAGGATGGATGAAAAATTGAATGAAGGTGACACCGTTCATCTGATGACGGTCGGCTGAGGGTAAAGATCAATCGCAGTCAGTCTGACTGCAAAAAAAATTAAAATAAGGTAAATCTGGTAAAAAAGTTTACAAAATAAGCTTAAACCAGGAAGTATGGTTTCGATAATTATATAAATTTAGAAATTTTCCTTATAAAATTAAAAAAATCCTTGACATGAGTTTATTGATTTGCTTAATCTTAAAAAAAATAGAATAAGTGATGTTTTATTTGGTGTCTATTTTTTAAAGTATTACCAATTAATAAATTTCTATATTTAAGGAGGGAATCATGCCAATCAAAGAAAATACTCTCATTCTTGACGGTTATACATTAACAATTGAAGAATTGATAAAAGCCGGGAACGATCTGTCTATAAAAGTTGAGATTGATGATAAAAACTGGCCTAAGATCCGTGACTGCAGAGAACTGGTTGAAAAATGGGCCAAAGAAGAACGGTGTATCTACGGGGTTAATACAAGCTGCGGCGGTCTGGTTGATTATCTCTTACCCAGAGACAGAGATAATGATTTTCAGAAAAATCTGGTCAGGAGTATCACTACCCAGGTGGGCAAACCCTTTGAAGATACGCTTGTCAGAACCTTTATGATCGCAAGGGCCAATTCTCTTTGTCGCGGTTTTTCCGGTATTAAAGAAGTAAATCTGAAAATTTATCTGGATATGATCAATAAACACGTTTTTCCGCTTGTTCCCAGGAAAGGTTCCTTGGGTACCAGTGGCGATCTGGGTCCTCTTGGCTGTATTGCAAGTGTTGCTTTTGGAGAATGGAAAGCAAACTATAAGGGCAAACTCATGCCGGGTAAAGAAGCTATGGAAGCTGCCGGTATAGAACTCATGTACTTGAATGCTAAAGAGGGCCTGTCCCTGATCAATGGAACTTCCGGCATGGTGGGTCTTGCCTGCACGGTTATCACAGAAGCCACCAATACATTAAAAAATTCAGATATTATAGCTGCTTTTGCCATTGAAACTTTAATGGGTAGATTTAATCCTTTTGATCCAATAGTTCACGAACAAAAATACCATCCTGGCCAGTATGCGACTGCAATGAATCTAACCAAGCTTCTCAAGGGAAGTAATCTGGCCATTGATGAGTTGGAACTTTCTTTAAAACTACAATCAACTTTGAAGCAGCACAGAGGTGTTTCTGTAGCAGATATTCCTGTTGAAGATGCATATTCAATCCGCTGTACACCTCAATTTGTAGGTCCGACAAAAGATTCTTTACAAAATGCCCATGACGTTCTATTACGGGAACTTAATTCCAGTAATGACAATCCATTGATTTTTACAGAGTTGGATACATTTTTCCATAATGGTCATTTCCACGGTCAGCCCATCTCATTTGCAATGGACTGTCTTGGGATCGCCATGGTCAATATTGGTGTTGTAAGCGACAGAAGAATTGATCGGTTCATGGATGAAGCCCACAGTACAGGGCTTCCTCCCTTTCTTTGCAAAGAAGACACAGGGGTTAGAATGGGACTTATGGGCGGTCAGTTCATGACAACATCGCTTGTTGCAGAAAACAGAACTCTTGCAGTTCCGGCATCTATTCAGTCCATCACATCCACTGCTGATTTCCAGGATATAGTCAGTTTTGGTCTGATTGCAGGAAGAAAAACAAGAAAGATTGTTGAAAATACCAACCATATTCTTTCTTTTGAATTGCTCTGCGCAGCCCAGGCAGCAGATCAAAGGGGAATTGACAGGCTCAGCCCTGCAGGTAAAATAATGCATAAAGCTGTTCGTGAAACCCTTGATTATATGGATAAAGACAAGGTTTATATTGATGATCTTGAAGAACTGAAAGCAAGAATTGAATCAGGTGAATTTGTAGAAAAGATAGAAAAAGAGATTGGCGAGCTTTTGATTGTTCATACAAAAGAATAATTAAATTAGGATAAGGATGACACCATGAGCGAAAAACAAACCGGTATTGAAGAACAAATTGAAAAGAAGATTGCTGAGGCTTATAAGGAAAAGTTTCCTGTTTCCAGAGAGCGCCATGAAAAGCTGATCAATTATATTCCCGGTGGTGCAACCAGAAGTCTGAGTTATTTCAAACCGTATCCCATCCATATCGATTATGGACAAGGCGCCTATGTTTATACCCATGAGGGGCATAAGCTTCTTGATGTCACCAATGCCTATGGCGCTATTGTCCATGGGCATGGGGACCCTGATATTGTTAAGGCAGTACAGGAAGGTATTGTAAGGGGTTCCCAGTATTCTACGCCTACACAGGGGCAGTATAAACTGGCAAAACTTTTATGTGAAAGAATACCCGGGTTTGACAGAATCAGGTTTGTAAATTCAGGGACAGAAGCCACTTTGTTTGCTCTGAGAACTGCAAGGGCTTATACTGGAAAAGACAAGATTTTAAAAATGACCGGTGGATTTCATGGTACCCATGACAGTGTGGCAGCATCCACAAAAAAGAATGTCATCACCGCAGGAATTCCCAAGGGCATGACCGAGGATATGCTGGAAGTCCCTTTTAATGATTTTCAAGCCCTTGAGAAAACAGTTAAGAACCATGCCTCGGAACTTGCCGCCGTCATCATGGAGCCTTTTTTAGGTGCCGGTGGCGTTGTACTGCCAAATCCCGGGTATCTTGAGCATGTAAGGAAAGTGACTTCAGACAATAATATTCTGCTCATTTTTGATGAGATTTTTTCTTACAGGGTTAATACCGGCGGATGCCAGAAGCTTTATGGCGTGACACCGGATCTGACAACGGTTGGAAAGGTTGTGGGCGGCGGACTGCCCATTGGTGTGTTTGGTGGTAAAGAAGATATCATGAATATTTTTTGCCATGAAAAAACAGATAAGCCTTTATACCACTCGGGAACATTTAACGGGTATGAAACCGTGATGCAGGCGGGATATGCAGCCTTGTCAAAATATGATGAAACTGCAGTGGCGTATGTAAACAAACTGGGAGATCAGCTCCAAAACGGACTTTTAGAAAGTTTTAAATCCAATGGACTAAATATCCAGTCCAATCAGATCGGATCTCTTTTGAACCTGCATTTTGTCAATGAACCCATTACAACGGCTGAGCAGGTGTTAGAATCAATAGAGCAGCTTCATACGCTCATGCATTTGTCTTTGCTGAACAAAGGGATTTTTACAATTCCAAGGGGGTTGTTTATCCTGTCGACTGCAATGACCCAACAGGAAATTGATTTTCTTGTGAATAAAATAGATGAAACTTTAAAAGAATTGTTGCCATTGATTGAAGATAAATATAACCATTTGCTCTTGTAACAAGTTAATTAAAAAAATATCCAAAAATGAGGGAATGAATGGTTCTGGATAAAATTGACAAACAAATTTTAAATACGCTCCAGGAAAATGGAAAAACAACAAATTCCAAGTTGTCTAAAATTGTTGGGATTTCAGCTCCTGCAACCCTTGAACGGGTCAAAAGACTGGAGATTGCAGGGGTGATTTCTCATTTTACAGCCATACTTGATCCTGAAAAAATCGGGTTTTCAATTATGGCCATGGTCAATATCAGCTTGAGCTTGAGTAGTCTTTCTTCTGTGGCCGCCATAAAGGGAAAATTTACTGAGCTGGATGAGGTGATTGAGTGCTACCAGATTGCCGGTGCAAATGATTTTATTTTAAAGGTGATTGCAAAGGATATTAAAACCTATGGGAAGTTTATGAATAAAAAACTTACCCAGATAGAAGGGATTCAGGTTATTAAATCTTCTTTTGTCATTGATAATGTTAAAGAAAAGAGGATGTTTGTTCTTGACCTGGATGAGGAGTACAGGGTGTAATAAATAATTATAACTTTTTTCAACAGGAGAAATTAAAAAAATGGATAATAAAATAATCATCACAGCAGCCATTACCGGATCTGTTCATATTCCAACCATGAGTGATTACCTTCCCATAACTCCTGACGAGATTGTGGAGGATGCGGTAAAAGCCCATGAGGCTGGTGCTGCCATTGCCCATATCCATGTAAGAAATCCTGAAAACGGATTGCCGGTATCAGATCCGGATCTGTTCTTGGAAGTCCATCAAAAAATCAAGGCCAGATGCAATATAGTACTGCTTCCCACCACAGGCGGCGGCATGAATCAAACCACTGAAGAAAAATTAATACCTATCAAAAAACTGGAACCTGAAATGTGTTCTTTTGATCCTGCACCTTTTAATTTTGGTATTTTCCAGATAGCAGGACGCTTTAAAGAGTATAAATATGATTGGGAGCCGGAATATCTTGAGCTGGTCAAGAATGTAACTTTCAGGCCAACATTTAACGATGATATCATCTATGGAAAGACTTTTCTTGAACTCGATACAAAACCTGAAATAGAAATATATGAACTGGGCCATGTTTCATATGTCAAATGGCTTCTTGAAGAAAATTTGCTAAAACCGCCGGCTCATCTCCAATTTGTTTTTGGCCCAATGGTGGGATGGATGACACCTTCGGTTAAACATCTGGTTTTGATTCATGATGAGGCAAAAGAAGTTCTTGGGGAAGAAAATTTTACATGGTCGGTTGCTGCCGGTGGAAGATTCCAGATTCCCATCACCTCAACAGCTATGGCAATGGGGGCACAGAATGTGAGAGTGGGTCTTGAAGATTCCATCTATGCAGGAAAAGGTATCATGGCAAAAGCAAGCGCTGATCAGGTGAACATGATAAAACGGATTGCAAAGGAAATGAGTCTAACGCCTGCAACCTCGGATGAGACAAGACAGATCCTTGGATTAAAAGGACTTGATAAAGTGAATTTTTAACTTTATTTGGTGTCTATAAAGATATAAAGAATTTCATAAGGAGATTTTTGGTTTAAAAATATAATTAATTAACAACAAAGGAGGGCATCGTTGAATTATTCAGGTTACGCTTCAATTCATGCTCGGCATATTCCTGACAAGGTTTGTCTGATCGAACGAACCCCGGCTGAGGGGGAAAGACGAACTTTTACCTGGAAGGAATTTAATGACGAGATAAATAGAACAGCTAATTTCTTGGCAAAGGAGTTGGGGGTTAAGCAGGATGATTTCGTCATGCACCTTCAGAAAGATTCACTGGAATGGCTTGTTACGTATTTTGCCATCATACGGTTAGGGGCTGTCGTTGTCCCATTAAATTTCCGGTTTGAAAGTTCTGATATCCTGTATGCGGCAGAGGTCTCGAATCCTGATGTCTTTATTCTTGGATCAGAATTTTTAGGGGTTGTCCAGCCTGCTCAAAAAGATTTGTCAACGATAAAAAAATATATCTGTGTCGGCAAGGATGTTCCGGATGATATGATAGATTTTAAAACAATCGAAGAATACCAGGATACATCTGATGCACTCGTGGAAGTTGACAGGGATCACAGCCTTGCCATGATGTTCACATCAGGTACAACAGGGAAACCCAAACCCGTACTTCATACCCATTTCTCGATTAATAATACTGCCGTTGGTAATGGAATGACCTATTTCGTTCAAACGGATGATAATTATTTATTCTTTTTACCGTTATACCACAGCGGCACCATGTTTTTGTGGGCACCTTTTTATGCCACTGGAGCCCAAGGCACGATAATCAGGGATTTCAGGGATCCCAAATGGATCATTGAAGCCGTTGCAGAGGAAAAATGCACGGATGTATTGTTTGTTGTGCCCATTGGGATTGCATTGCTCAATGCCCTGGACAAAGGAGATATTAATCTTTCTGATTATGACCTTTCTTCCTGGAAATATATGGAGATCGGTGCTCAGCCCGTGCCATTTGATATTATGAAGCTCCTTGTGGAAAAACTGCCATGTGCAGTGTCCAATATATACGGTATCACAGAAGGCGGCGGAGGCGGATTGTTTAACCTCTATCCGGAAGATGTCCTTTCAAGACCCGGGTCTATTGGTAAACCAACCTTTGGCGTTGAAGCAAAAATTATTGATCCCACGGGAGAGGAAGTTCCTGATGGACAGGTGGGTGAGCTGATATTTAGAACATCCAGAATGATGCGGGAATATTATTCAAACCCGGAAAAAACGCAGGAAGCATTAAAAAATGGTTGGCTTTATACCGGAGATTTATTAAAGAAAGATAAAGACGGGTACTTTTATATTGTTGACCGCATGAAGGATATGGTTACCAGCGGTGGTGAAAACATTTTTCCGGTTGAGATCGAAGATGCACTGATGGACCATCCTGATATTAATGATGTGGCCTGTATTGGATACCCGGATGACAGGCTGGTGGAGATTGTTCTTGCAATTGTTCAACTCAAAGAAGGAAGACAGATGAGCGAAGAAGATTTAATTGAATTTGCAAAATCAAAACTCTCCCTCTATAAGGTGCCACGTAAAGTTGTTTTTGATCAGGTTCCCCGAAATCCAACCGGGAAATTGATGAAACCCCAACTTCGGGAAAAGTTTACCGGGCGAAAGGAGGCATTTAAAAAACTGGATTAATAAATTTTCTATTGAACTTGACTTGCCATTGAATAGTAAATACGCTGTATACTCGTAGCGCAACTATTAAAGGAAAAGTTGGTTGGATTCCAAAAGTTGAAGCAGGTGCAGGATTTTGTAACGATTGCACCAAAATTTATAAACTAAATTTCAGGAAAGGAACTAAGTATGAAACTTCGAACACTTTTAGTACTATTGCTTGTTTTAATGGTTGGATCATTCATGTTCGCCGCCCCGGTATTTGCGAAGAAAAAACCTTCACTTGATAAGTGGAAACCGGATTTTGATCCCAAAGGCGCAAAATACAAATGTATTGTTTCTAACGTATCAACCCCTGGCTTGGTGGGAACACTTGCCGGTTTTGAGATCAGGGATGAAGTCTGGAAAAGAACAAACGGCAAAGTCTATGTGGACTTTAAACCCTATTCCAT
>NZ_JAIOSW010000325.1 GCF_021107415.1 Desulfobacula sp. | reverse complement strand
TGTTTCCATGGTTTACGAGGCCCTTAGTGCAGGCTGCCGTGTCGGGGTTTTGTCTGTGGAATGGAAAAATAGGAAAAGCAAGCTTGCCCGAGCCATTGGACTTTTGGAAAAAAACAATAAAATAGTGTCCTTTGAGGCATGGAAAAGAACTGGTGCATGGCCGGATCATGCGGGTTTGAATGAAGCTTCCCGCTGTGCTGTGGAGATTTTAAGGAGATGGTGGCCGGAACGCTTACAATAGTACAAATGCTGCCGGAATTAATCACCGGGGGCGTTGAAAGAGGTACCCTGGAGATAGGGGCGTTCCTTGTTAAAAAAGGTCATCGTTCCATTGTTGTTTCAAATGGCGGACCCATGGTTGACGAGCTTGTTCAAAACGGTTCAAAACATATAACCCTGCCGGTTGGATATAAAACCCCCAGATCTTTTTTCTGTATTCCAAGATTGAGAAGACTTTTTGTCCAGGAAAAGGTGGATATTTTACACCTTCGTTCCAGAGTTCCCGCATGGGTGGGACTGCCGGCAGCAAAAACCATAAACAAAAAAATACAGCCCCGCATTGTTACTACTTTTCATGGATTTTATTCAATTAATCCCTATTCTGCAGTTATGACAAAGGGTGAAAGAGTCATTGCCGTTTCAAGACCTATCAAAGATCATATCAGGGAAAAATATGGTGTTTTTGGAGACCGTGTAAAAACTATTAACCGCGGCTTTGATGCTTCCCGTTTTGATCCCGGACTTGTGAATCCAAAGCAGGTCTCTGACCTTAAGAAAAAATGGAGTCTTGTAAATAAAAAAAGCCCGTTCATGATGCTCCCTGGTCGGTTTACCAAATTAAAGGGGCATATGCTCTTTTTGTCTGCACTTGAAAAGATAAAACATCTTTCATGGACTGCCATCTTCGTGGGTGATGAAAACGAAAAACCAGAGTATGCAGTTCTGTTAAAAAAGGAGACTTTGAAAAGGGGCCTTGAAGGCCGGGTTGTTTTTGCGGGACATTGCAATGACATGCCGGCAGCGTTTATGCTCTCCGATATAATGGTAAGTGCTTCAATCCATCCCGAATCATTTGGCAGGGTGGCTGTTGAGTCCCAGGCCATGGGTGTTCCTGTTGTGGCAACAGCTCTTGGCGGAAGCCTTGAAACCATAATCCCTGGGGAAACCGGCTGGCTTTTTCCTCATACGGATATTGATGCTTTTGCAAAAGTTCTGGCTGAGGCTGTTGCTGATCAGGAAAAAAGGCAAAGTATGGGTCGGCAGGCAAAGGTATGGGTCGGTAAAAATTTTACAACCCAACTTATGTGCGAGAGAACTCTCATGCTGTATGAAGATTTAGTGGCAGCACCTCGCAAGCAGTCATAACCACAAAAAAAGGATATCTCGGCTCCCACATATCCATGTGGTAAGAAGCAAGTAAAGAAACTTTAAAACGATTATCTATTCAACTCTTTTATTTTATAATACTTTAAAAATTGTGCGAATGCATCTATCATGCTCAAAGCTATCCCGTCGATTCCGTATATAAAATATCGTTTCAAAATATAATATTTGAAAAATATGGCTGTAAAGCCGAATGTTATTTTTAAGGTAGAGGACTTTTTTCTTTTTAATATTGCGTTTTCCGCTTGCAGTGTTGAATAAAAATTAATCTTCGATATTTTTTGTTCAATCGAAATGATCGGCCTGTGTATTATTATATTTTTCAATTGTTTTGTCCGCTTTTGTTCTTCCCTGCTGTTCTCTGCTACGTCTTTTATGATTACACAATCATGAACCGTGCTGTTTTTGAAACCGGCTTTACTTTTGTCGTATAATCTTATCCGATTTATATAGCCGGCAAATCTGTTCGGTCTTTTTTCATACCATAATGTATTTGTTATTTTTATTTTATATCCACTGAATTCACAGTGTTTATCGGAATTTTTTTTTGTAAAAAGCTCTATTATCTCATCTGCCAATTCCGATGTAACTTCTTCGTCCGCATCAATACTTAATACCCACTTGTTTTTACATAAATTTTCGCCAAATTTTTTCTGGGGCCCATAACCTTTCCATTTGTTATGCACGACTTTTGCGCCTGCCTTTTCTGCAGTTTCTACTGTATTATCCGTACTTCCGTCTTCAACTACTATTATCTCATCCGCAAAATTTTTTACTGCATCAATAGTTTTGAAGATTCGTTTTTCTTCGTTTTTTGCAATTATAAATACTGAAAGAGGTATTTTCATAGTTTTCCTTATTTATCCCCCCATTTTTTTAAAATTGGAGAGCCCAAAGTTCTTGGTAATTAATTTACCCTGAAACATATTCCAACGTCAACTACATAATGACGTTCAAAAAATATGAGAGCAGCAACATTATTATTGAAAAAAAATCCGTATTCTATGGTATACTTCATATAATTTGATATTTTTTGTTTAAAAAAATTGACTTTTTGAGCAATGCTGATTATCTAATTAAATTCTTAATTATTACACGCAAAAGGAATTACTATGTCATGGTAAAATTTAATTTTTATAAAATCAACAAACATTGATGAACAATTGACCTTTATGAGCAATAAGGATCATTTATGAATATTTTGATGATATCACTTGATTTTCCACCAACAGTCGGGGGTATCTCGGCCCATGTCTTTGAACTTGCCAAAGCTATCTATAATCATGGACATTCTGTTTCCATTATTACTCGTAAGCTTTCATCGCAAAAAACAGATCGGTTTGAAATTGAAAAAATCAAGGTCTACAGCTTAAAATTAAGATGGATCGCTCCTCTTTACGGCTGGCAATTGAACCGCTATATTCATGAGTTACTCCCGGAAATCAAACCGGATATCATTCATTTGCATGGTATGGCCCCATTGGAAGGTTATAAAGTGAAAAATATTCCAATGGTATATACTAACCATACTTCCGGTTATTTAAAACGCATTCGTAAAGGTGGACTGCGTCGAATGGCGCTGATAAAAAGAAGTTTTAAAAAACCAGATCTTTTTCTCGCACCCAGCAGGGAATTATTAGAAATACCCTTTTCAATCAATGCCCTTAAACATTATATTCCCAACGGTGTAGATGATCAAAAATATATTTATAATCCAAAGGATCGAAGAATCATACGCCAGCAATTAGGAGTGTCCGATCATGATATTATCGGTATTCTGACTCGTCGTCTGGTAAAAAAAAATGGTGTGATACACCTTGCCGAAGCTGCACCGTATATAAAAAATTCAAGATTAAAGTTACTGATAATAGGGGACGGTCCGGAACGTACTTCTATCGAAAATTTATTAAATCGTAATTTTAAAAATCGATTTTTTATGCTTGGGAGCAAATCACATGACCAAATTATTCCATATTATAGTTGTGCTGATTTTTCAATTTTACCATCCCTGATGGAAGCAACTAGTATCAGCGGTTTAGAAGCGATGTCGGTGGGATTGCCACTGGTGGGTACCAGAGTTGGAGGTATCCCTGAATTAATAAAGGATGGTAAGAATGGATACCTGTGCCGCCCTGCAGATAGTAAGGATCTGGCAGAGAAAATAGATCAATTGACAGCAAGTGATTTACAACCTTTCGGAGAAATATCCCGGCACAGAGTGAAAACTCAATTCGCCTGGTCACAGATTGCATCTCAAACAGTAACGCTGTATAATAAAATAATATGAAAAAAATTTTATTAGTATTTGGAACCAGACCTGAAGCCATTAAAATGGCGCCTTTAGTTAAACAATTGAAGTGCAATCCATCTATCTTTGAACTCCGTGTTTGTGTTACAGCTCAGCATAGAGAAATTCTAGATCAAATTTTAAAAATATTTGATATAAACCCTGACTATGACTTAGATATTATGACCAGGTATCAGGATTTATATGATATAACTACTGCGGTCTTACAGGGATTGAAATCGGTAATAAATGATTTTACTCCAGACCTATTATTGGTCCATGGTGACACGACCACCACATTGGCAGCCTCTTTGGCAGCCTTCTACCAGCAAATTGATGTAGGGCATGTTGAAGCCGGGTTACGCACAAATAATATTTATGCCCCTTATCCCGAAGAAATAAACAGACAATGCACAACAAAAATTGCAAAATATCATTTTGCTCCTACGCTTTTAAATAAAAAAAATCTTATGCGGGAAAATGTCATTGAAGAAAATATAATTGTCACCGGCAATACTGTAATTGATGCGTTGATGATGGCAGTTAATAAAATAAAATCAGATAAGGTGCTGGAAAAAAGGATCAAGCGTCAGATTGAAGATATGGGCTATCCTATAAAAAATCTGGATAACGATCGTAGATTAATTCTTGTTACCGGCCACCGACGGGAAAATTTTGGAACCGGTTTCTTAAATATTTGTGAGGCCCTTAGAGAAATTGCTTCTCGGCATCCTGAAATTGATATCGTTTATCCCGTTCATCTAAACCCAAATGTCCGAAAACCGGTCAATAAAATATTGTCAAACATTTCGAATGTCTATTGTATTGAACCGCTAGGGTATGAAATTTTTGTTTATTTAATGAGCCGTTCCTATTTCATCCTGACGGATAGTGGCGGGATTCAGGAAGAAGCCCCATCTCTTGGAAAACCAACCTTGGTGATGCGCAAAGAAACGGAACGG
Source organism: Desulfobacula sp. (assembly GCF_021107415.1). The sequence goes on along the minus strand of NZ_JAIOSW010000325.1, from coordinate 6,343 downwards.
CCTGAAGCTGTTGAAGCCGGTACGGTAATCCTCGTGGGAACGGATAAGGAAAAAATTTTTCAACACATGGAGATTCTTATTAATAATAAAGAAAAATATCAAGAAATGGCAACTTGTTATAATCCATATGGAGATGGAAGGGCAACGACAAGAATTGTTGATTTTCTTAAAAGTCATCTTTAGCTTTTTAACAATACAACAAAGAGCATTAATGAAGAATAATTTGAAAACGGTATACAGAGTAATTGTATGTTAACAAGTAATCGTTTGAAATGGGCATTTCGCCTGGATAGTTTTTGTATAGTTGTGGGTGCGATGGTTCCTGTGGGTATTATCATTGGAAATGCCGGTTTTGAATCCATGGTCGCTTTGGCCGGTATATGCTGGATAATTCGTTCAATCATTGCAAAAGAAAATCCATGGCCGGGCCTTTTGAAGCATCCGCTGATTCTGCCATGGCTGTTCTGGTATGGGAGTATAATTATCAGTCTTGCCTGGAATGGACCAGGAAGCAAGGGTTGGGCTCATGATATTGTTTTCATCCGATATTTTCTATATTTTTCAGCCTTATTGGATATTTCAAAAAGACGCTCCATAATCACTCCTCTTCTCATCGGCCTTGCTGCCGGAGTCCTGTGGAGCTTGTTTAACATTATTCTTGCTTATGCCATTGGGCATGATGTCTTTGGTAAACCTCTTATCCGGTATACAAGTAAATTAAAAGAAGCGGGTCGAGTAGCAAGTCTTGCCGCCTATATCGGTCCCTTTTTTCTTGCCTGGTCTTTTTTGGATTTCCGTTTGACTTATAAGATGAGAATTGCAACAGCCCTTGTAGGAATAATGGCAATGATACAAATTTTCCATGTGCCCATTCGAACCGTTCAGATTGCAAGTATTGCAGGCATTCTGTCATTTATGACGTATTTTATATTTACTAAAATTACTCGAATTTGGACATTTTTTATTATTCTTTTAATGGGACTGTTCATAGGAATTTTTATTAAATTCGGGCCCCAGTGGGACTTTAAAAGTTTTTATGACAGGATCAGCATCTGGAAGGTGGCATGGGTTATGTGGCTCGATCATCCTATTACAGGAGTTTCGGTTTCTGCATGGCAGGATTCTTACAAAGAAATAGTTGCATCCGGCTCGGTAAGTCCTTATGTGGCATCAGATGGTTTTATGGTCCGATCACCCGAAGCAGCACATGCTCACAGCCTTTTCCTTCAATTGCTTGCCTGCACTGGAATCCTTGGTTTTTGTAGCTTCTGTTGGCTTTTTATCAATATTATTCGGATGGCGTTCCAAAAAAATGTTTCAGGATGGCGTATTGGACTCATTACCTGGCCCATCGTTTTTATTGTTATTGGATTGACCGGCTGGAATATATTTGGATCACAATATCAGACTGTTTTTGCCTATTTCATGATCCTGACAGCAGTTTCAGTTAATCAACAAGAAATCTAAAGATTGGGCGGTAGCAATATGCAAATAAGGAAAAATATGATTGCGGAGTGGATATGCAAAAAAAAATATATCCACCGAAGTATTCGTGAATTTTTAATCAAAATAATTTCACCGGATTTTAATAAAGGGCACACCTTTGAAACAGATTTCTTTGGTCTCAGATGGCCGGGCACGACAAGCAATTATATTGACTATCAAGTTTTGTTGCGGGGCGCGTATGAGAAATTCATGTTGTTCTTCATGAGGGATGTTGTCGTCTCCCTGCCGAAAACAGAAACCGTTTTCCTGGATGTTGGGGCAAATATAGGCAATCATTCACTTTTCATGTCCAAATATGCGCCAATCGTCCATGCCTTCGAGCCCTATGAGCCGGTAAGAGAAGCATTAAAAAAGAAAATAACTCTGAACCGGATAAAAAATGTCATTGTTCATCCAAAGGGTTTAAGTTGTACAAAAGAGATTATCCCCTTTTATAGCCCAAGCGTATCAAACCTTGGGACAGGATCATTTGAGAAAGAATATTGTGCAGACAACAAGCAAACTATCATTCCTTTAGCGGTTGTCATTGGCGATGAAGAGATATCTGAACATGACATTTCCGGTATCGGTCTGATAAAAATTGATGTAGAAGGACATGAGCGCCAGGTAATAAAAGGACTCCGCCAGACGTTGGAGACCAACCGGCCGGTGGTAATATTCGAGTCCTCGCCTGCCACTAAAGACTCGTTGGAAACTTTTGAGAATATGACATCTTTGTTCCCGGATCAATACTCTTTTTATATCTTTTCAACAAAAAATAAGAAAAATGGTCGGTATAAACTTAGACAGCTCACCACTATGCATTCCTTGGACAGCAATGAAATTATCGCCTTTCCACAAGAAAAAATAGGCCATATACTTGAACCGAAAACTTAGTGACAGCTCAGCTTTTAGCTTATATTCCTTGCAAAAACCCGAAGGTTTGGTTTGAACATTGGGTGGAAAAACAATATTTTAAGTTGGTAATCATCAAAAAGATTTTTTATCAATTTTTTATTAAAAAAACCTATGTGTTCTGGAGGTTGAACTTCCTTCCATTCCATGAAATTTTTGGGGACCCGAAAGTGTCCGGCATCTGGTGTGGTCAAATATAACACTCCGTCTTTCTTGAGTAATTGTTTGATTGATGCCATAAAATTGTGGACATCTGTTAAATGCTCTATTACCTCACAGCATAAGATTAAGTCAAACTTTTTACCTTGTTCGGCAAGTTCTCCGGAAGTCATATTGTAATAGCTATTATCAGGAAATAACCGTTTGGCATGATGTATTGCATCCGGGCTTAAATCAATCCCTGTTGCAGTTAAACCATAGCTTTTTGCGGCTTCAGCACCAAAGCCGATATTGCATCCAATATCAAGAAAATCTTTTCCTTTCATGAATTTTGTCAAAAGCCAGAGCTTTCTTTTAAAACGCTTTACCTTCCAATTAATATTTTCTAAATTTTTCTTATTCCCATCATAAATATCATACACCTTTTTCAATTGTTCTTCAGTGGGGTATGGGGTCATATAATAAAAACCGCACGATTTGCATTGGACAATTGTACAATTATTTTTTGTTCCGATTACATCATATTGTTCTTTTTTACAATAATAGCAATTCATGGAAATTAAATTATCCTTTGTAAGTTGTTAATGGGAAGATAGATTCGTCTAAAAAAGGTATTGTTTTTCCATCTTTATCTGGTGAAGCCTATAAATCCTGATGATATCTCTGCCCATTGCATCAATAGTGTGGTGTTTTTTTACAAGGTCACGGGCTGTTTTAATACGTTCTTTAGTGATACCTTCATATTGTAAGGTCTGTAAAATTTTATCGGCAAGGTCGGAGGAATCGTTTGTTTTAAACAGCAGGCCGGTCTTTTCATGGTCAATGATATCAACAATGCCGTCATTTTTAGATCCGATAACCGGGCATTCACAAATCATGGCTTCTATGAGAGCCTGGGGAGTCTCTTCAAACGGGACACCTTTAATATCTAAGGATGATGGCAGGACCTTGCAGGCAAGTGCGCGATAAAAGGGCCATACATCTTTTTTAAACCCGGTAAAATGAATCTGGGTTTCGATTTGCAGATTTCTGGCCAGGCTTTTAAGAGAATTTATATATTCATTGGTTCCTTCACCTGCAATGGCAAGATGATAACCCAAAAGTTTGTGTTTAATCTTTTTAAATGCCTCAAGAAGGGTTGAAATTCCCTTATCTTGTGATACCCTTCCCACAAATCCAATGAATTTGGTTCCGGGATCAAGGCCAAGCTCTTGGGCAAGTGCCTTTCTTGCTTTGGCTTTTTCCAGAAGATGGCCAGGCTCAGTAATTCCGTTCGGTATGGAAAATATCTGCATGGGTTTGAGCTTAAATACTTTTTGAAGATGTTTTGTGGTATAATCCGTGGTTGTGAAAATATAATGACAAAGCTTTTTATATACCCTTCGATTATACCAGGAGTTCCTCACATGGGCGTTGTTATGCCTTGAAAGAATCCTTAAGGGAATGCGGGTTTTTTCTGCTGCAAAAAGGGCCAGCCTGGAATCTTTGTTTCCGTGAGTATTGATGATATCGGGTTTTTCATTGTAAAAAGTACTTTTTAATAACTTGTAATCCTTTATTATTGAAAGTTTATTAAATTCAATCCCATAGACTTTAAATCCGTGTTTCTTTGCTTTCAAGAACAAATGGGTATCTTTAGGAGCCACAATGATAATCTTGTGTCCTTTTTTTTCCATCCAGACAGATTCATTGAAAATCCTTTTTTCAAGGCTCCCCCACCGGGTATGGCAGGTGGTATGAAGTATTTTATAAAGAGATATCATTTTTTCAGGTTGATTTTAAAGAAGTTTTGCTTCAATCCTTTTGATATCTTCGGGCAGATCAATCTCAGGAGAGTCATATCCAGTGATCACCACTTTGATCTTATAGCCGAATTCCAATACCCTTAATTGCTCCAGTTTTTCAACATGTTCGCATGTTCCCGTAGGAAGTGCAACCAGCTTGTCCAGAAAGCTTTTTTTGTAGGCATAAAATCCAAGGTGCTTGTAAAAATCAGCCTTTGTTTCCCTGTCCCTTGGATAGGGAATCTGCGCTCTTGAAAAATACATGGCAAATCCTTTATGATCAAAAGTGACCTTTACATCCTTTGGATCGGTTATTTCCCTTTCATCTTTTATCTTGAATGCAAGGGTGGACATGACAAGGTCAGGATCATCACCAAAGGGTGAAATCATTTCATCAATGGTCAAGGGATTAAACACAGGCTGATCTCCCTGGATATTGACGATAATATCATCGGGCTCAAGGGTCAATATATCAGCCGTCTGGGCCACCCGGTCAGTTCCGGAACGACAGTCATCCGAGGTCATAACGGCATGGCCGCCAAATGCTTCAACCGCATCAAATATCCGTTGGTCATCGGTGGCTACAATGGTTTTTGTAACCGCCCGGGATTTTTGGGCCTGTTCATATACCCGTTGTATCATTGATTTTCCGGCAACAAGGGCCAAAGGTTTTCCTTCAAATCTGCTTGATCCGTATCTGGATGGTATTACAGCAATCGTCATGGGGATCTCTTTTACATTTTCAGGAATAAGGCTCTTGCCTTATCCCTTGTCATGATATTTTTCCAGTCTTTGCCAAGACAGTTTTCCCATAAAGGATCAAGGCCCAAGGCAACAGTGATCATTTTTTCAATCTGGTCTTGTTTAAGATTTTTCACAAGATCCCGCGGCAGCTTAATATTCCATTTCTCCATCATGGTTCGAAACTCTTTGACACCTTCAGGATAGAATTCATCCAGATAATCAAAGACAATGCAGCAGCCGATCCCGTGATGGGTACCCAGTACATAGGAAAGCCCGTATGATAGTGCATGACAGGCCCCTACCTGGGAATAGGCAATGCTCATGCCGCCGAAAAATGAGGCCATCATAAGTTTGTCGTCCCTATCCGGATGATCGTCCAGGAAAACCTGCCGGCAAAGATCAAGGGCCTTTTCTCCATAGGCTTTGGAAAATTCATTCAGAAATGTTCCTTCAAGGGATTCGATACAGTGAATATAGCAGTCCATGCCGGTATAAAAGTGCTGGTCCTTTGGAACATCAAAAATCAGCTCGGGATCAAGAACCACCTGATCAAAAACAGTATAATCGGAGTTAAGACCAAGTTTTTTTTCAGGCCCGGTCAGCACGGCTGTTCTGGATACCTCCGCACCGGTTCCCGAAAGGGTGGGAACTGCCATGTGGCAGACAGCAGGGTTCTTAATCAGGTCCCAACCCTGGTAAAGGGTGGAAGACCCCTCATTGGTCAGCATCAGGGATATGGATTTAGCAAGATCCATACTGCTGCCGCCGCCAATGCCGATAATGGCACAGGGAAGTGTTGAACGGGCCGCTTTTACTTTAAGGGTCAGCTCATCAACATATCCTGTTTTAGGTTCATCATCCACGTTGACCCATAAAAGCATGTCATTATCATGCAGGGGAATTCTTTTTTCCAAAGTGTTGCCTTTAAACACATCATCAGTGACAAACACAACCCATGCGTCTTCATTATTACGTTGTAGTTCTATAATATCATCAAGCTGTGCAAAACAGCCCCTTCCAAAGATAATATTGGGAACCAGCTTAAAGTTTCTAAACATTTTTTATCCTTTAAAAGATTTCATTATGGCCAAAATTCTGTTTTCAATATCTTCTTTTGTCCATGACAGCATGATCTGCATGGACAGGGTTCTTTTCATGATATTGTCAGATTCTTCTAAAACAAGGTTTTTATAATCCGGCAGATTGTCTGCCAGCTCAAAGGCAAGTTTTGCAGAGCGTTTCATTTCTTTTAAGTG
>NZ_JAIOSW010000405.1 GCF_021107415.1 Desulfobacula sp. | reverse complement strand
GGACAAGCCGCAGATGTTCATGGTTAGCGGATAAATGATGCGTAGAGGTGAAATTATAGAAACCTTAAACAATATATGTAAATCGCAGTTGAAGGGATAACTAATGTCTTCCATAATTCAAAGAAAGATTAGGACGACGAATATGTAGAAGTGGAATTCCATGAAAGAGAAAAATATTGATCGGCGCAATAAATTAGAATGAAGAAGGAATCGCGAAGAGTTTGCTTTTTTTATAAATAAGGAGAAGAGTATGAGCAATCAATCAAACAGTAATTTTATCACTTATTCCTATAATGATTTATGTGATTTTATCGAAGGTGCAACGTTTTTTGCAACCGGCGGTGGTGGCCCCAAGGATGTTGCACATGATTTATTAATGGACAGTGGTATATTGTCTGTTGATGTTATTAACTCTTTGGATGTTTCAGATGATATGCAGCTCGCTTTTGTGGCTGAAGTGTTCGCCCCTTCTTCCATTGAGTTGAAAAAGGATTTCAAAGCGGCTGTATTGTCTTTTGAAGACCTTGTTAATCCTCCTGCTGGTACAGAAACCGGGGTTCTTCCTGGTGAGGTGGGTGCCATCAACAGTATTATTCCTGCCATTGTTGCAGCATTAAGCGGTGCATACCTTATTGCAGATACTCAGACAGATCGGGCATTGCCAACTCTGGATATGGGTTTATTCCAATTAAATGTGCCGTTTCTTCGCCTTGATATGCTCAACGATAACGGGGGAGTTGTAGCCCAAAATGAATACCCATCCACAGATCTTGATTCCATGTTACTAGAGGATGATGTGGAAACCGGAATGAAAGGCCATCCTGAATTGAACGGGGTGGGTGGTTTTGCAAGTTATCCCATATCGGGTAGTGAATTAAAGAGTTATTTTAACAATCGGCCAAGATTATTACTACCAAACACATTTGATTATGCCAAGCAGGTGGGTGAACAAATGCGTGGGCCTGACCATGTAAATCAAATTTTCGGGACCATACAAAATTGGATGGATTTGCTTTATAAGCCAGTTAACTACAAGCCATACAATTTATTTAAAGGCTATCTGACTGTGGCTGAGCAAATTCATGCGGAACAGGATCACGGCAGGGCAGATTTTATAAGTTCTGACCCTTCGAGATCTTTGGGAGCAAGGATTTATTATTCCAATGAAAACATGATTGCTTATTATACCCTTTGTATATTGGTCCGGGGTGAACCCCAGATCATTGAGCTTGGACCCATGGCTATTGGACCGGATGCAATCTGTTATCTGTTAACCGATACAAAGTTCGGATGCGGATATTCATTTACCAATGAGGCGTTTACCAATGATTATGGCCACCCTAATTTTTTCAGAACTCATGAGATCATGTTGGTTGGAATCCCTGAAGTGGCTTTAAGACGGTATGGTGATAAAAATATTATTGAAAACTTTAAAAGGGAAATAACAACAGCCAAAGAAGCTTTTGGGGGTACTTTTGATGGCGTCTATACTCCTATTGAAGATCTACAGGGACAGCAAGTTGGAATTGATATGCCTAGGAAAAAAAGAGCACTTGGCGGAGATTCTCATATCATTCTTTCAAGCCCTGTAGTCGGTGCGAAAATAGGATATACCCTTGATGGGTCAGAACCTGATCAGGATTCAAGTATCTACGATAAACCCATTCCCCTGTTAGAAGTGGCTGGAAAACAATTTAAGACCAATTTTTTTCATGAAACCGGACCAGGGATGACAGTGAGCGCGCAATTCCCTAAAATGTGAAAAGGGGTCAAAATTTGTGTTTGAGCGATGTTTGAAGGAAACTCAACAAGTAACATACTACGGATAAAACCGTAGATGTTAAAAGGTTATGTGCTCGATTTGATAAAACCATAAATGAAATAAGGGAATATGTTCAATGAGGTTTACTATGAGACTGTTAAAGAATCATTTTTTACTAATATCAATCTTGTTTTTTTCATTAGCAGGTTTGCAGGAAAGTCTGGCTAAGAGTTCAGAGGAAGAAAATATTTTGGGGCCACAATCAAAACAGGCCATAGGTGAACAGCACGTACTTGTACTTGCCGTTCGGTTTCCTGACGTAGAACCAAGTTTTCCTATAAAGCGAATTCGAAAAAAAGTGGTCAGAGGCCTTAACAAATATGTAAAAGAGCAATCGTATGGTTTGACATGGGTGAAGGCCGACTTTAGAGGGTGGATAATGCTTCCCGACCCGATTCGAAAATACAAGGTAAGCCCTTATAATTTTAAAGTTGATCGAACAAGGGTCAAAAAGCTTATTGAGGACTCCATGACGGCCGTTGAGAAAGAGGTGGATTTCTCCCGATACCAGCACATATTTGTCATACCCTGTGCCTTTACAACCCCTGGAAAGGGGTACGGAATGATCTGCTATTGTGCCAACCCTGGCATGCTTTCAGGTGTGAGAAAAAATATCAGGTATGTGCCGATGGAATCAAAAGGGGGCCAGACATTCCGGGGCGGCGTCTGTGTAGCGACCGAAAATGCTCATTTGGGTATGTTTGCCCATGATTTTTTCCATGCCCTCGGGGGGATATACAAAAACAGACGACTTATTCCATGACTGTACGACTTTGAGCGTCAGTCTGACGCTTCCAGACTTCCCAGTTTCGGGCATCATGCCATATATATGGGACCATGGGACATTATGTCTCACCATTTTATAGAAAAAACAAAGCCCCCTCAGGGTGTTTCTTCATTTACAAAAATCAGATTGGGTTGGATATCCCCGGACCAGGTATGTCTTGTTAAACCGGGCGGCACCCAGTGCGCTTTTCTGTCCCCACTTTCAAAAAAAGGCGAAACTCTGGCCGTCAAAATACCCTTAAAACGGAGATGGAGTGGTGGCTGGAGCCATTATTACCTGGTGGAAAATCGCCAACTCACTGGATATGACCGACTCCTGCCGGATAGCGGTATACTTGTACTAAAGGTAAATCTGGATGTTATGGAGGGTTCCGGCACAGTGAAGGTCATGGATGCCGATCCCGATTCCCCATATTTCTCACATGCCACATTCAGGCTGGATCGGAACAATAGAAATGCCTTTGTTGATAAAAAGAATAACGTAGCCATAATCCCCCTTTGGTCTGATAAAGAAAACCAGGGCGTTCTAATTACTACTCCTGAAAAGAGCTCCGATGCATTGAAAGCGGCTTTGATGATACAGAGACTCTTTCAACGCTTTCCTGAACCGAGAGGGAAGGAAGCAGGGAAATCCATAGAAGAGTGCATTGTGTCTTTTAAGAGGTCTGATTTTAAGGCATGCTGTCAAGTAGCTCAGCAGGCGCTTAACTAATCAGTGCAGTGGATAGCCAAGGCCGAACCGTTACGAAAAGTCCAAGAATCTTCAACATTATTTTATTGTATGCCTATGATTCGCCTGCTACATTTATAAGTCAAACACCGCTGGGTGTGATAAAAAAACATAAAAGGCCTTGCAGGGCCTGTATTCAATAAAGAAGGGGTCTCATGAGTGCTTTTACCGCGTTACCATTAACCAAACCAATGATCGAAAATCTGGAGACCCTGGGATACCAGGAGATGACTCCGGTCCAGGCGGGGAGTTTGCCCCATGTGCTTAAAGGGGAGGACCTGCTGGCCCAGGCCAAGACAGGGAGCGGGAAGACTGCAGCCTTTGGCATCGGCTTGCTGCACAACCTGAATGTGAAGCGCTTCAGGGTGCAGGCCCTGGTGATGTGTCCCACCCGCGAGCTGGCAGAGCAGGTGGCCGGTGAGCTGCGGCGCATAGCCCGGTTCAAACACAATATCAAGATTGTAACCATCTGCGGCGGGGTGCCCTTCCTGCCCCAGCAGATCTCTCTGGAGCATCAGGGACATATTGTGGTGGGAACTCCCGGGCGCATTGAACAGCATTTAAAGCGCGGAACAATGAACCTTGAT
>NZ_JAIOSW010000131.1 GCF_021107415.1 Desulfobacula sp. | reverse complement strand
TTCCCATCCCCTGGTGGCCACACGGATTTTCAGGGCCATTGAAAAAGGGGCAAAAGTGCTTGTGGCAGATCCCAGGAAAAATCAGATTGCCGATCTTGCCCATCTCTATGTCCGTCATAAACCCGGAACCGATGTGGCCCTGTTGAACGGGATAATGAAAGTTATCCTTGACAGAGGACTTGAAGACAAGAAATTTATTGCAAAAAATACAGAGGAGTTTGACGCATTTAAAAAACAGATAGATACCGTCAATATTGAAAAAACCTCACAGATTACCGGCGTATCTATAGAAGATATCAACGCCCTTGCCCAAGCATATGGCAAAGCACAAAGGGCCTCTATTGTTTACTGCATGGGTATCACCCAGCATACCACCGGGGTCGATAATGTAAAATCTCTTGCCAATTTATCCATGTTGACCGGAAATATTGGAAGAGTCGGAACCGGGGTTAATCCTCTTAGAGGTCAGAATAATGTGCAGGGTGCCTGCGACATGGGCGGTCTTCCCAATGTGTATACAGGGTATCAGCCCGTAACCCTGGGACCTGCCAACAAAAAATTTGCCCAGGCCTGGGGGGTAGATGAACTGCCCACTAACATCGGGTTGACCATTCCCGAGATAATGCAGGGCATTGAAAAAGAAGAGGTTAAAGCGCTATGGATCATGGGTGAAAACCCGGTGGTGTCGGACCCGGATGCAAATCATGTGGTAAAAGCCCTTGAAAAGGTGGAACTCCTCATTGTCCAGGATATTTTCCTCACACCCACGGCTAAGCTTGCCCATTTGGTGCTGCCCGGGGTTTCCTTTGCAGAAAAGGACGGTACCTTTGTTAATACGGAAAGACGGGTGTCGCGTGTGAGAAAGGCCATTGATCCTGTTGGCGACTCACGGCAGGATTGGCAGATTATCATGGATATTTCCAACCGTTTCGGGTTTGAAATGGCCTATGATTCTCCTGAAGCCATTTTTAAAGAAATTACAAGCCTCACCCCTTCCTATGCCGGGATCACCTATGAACGGATTGAAGGGCCGGGGCTTCAATGGCCCTGTCCGTCCCTTGAACATCCGGGAACCCCGTTCCTTCACAAGGATGGGAAGTTTACCCGGGGAAAGGGGCTTTTCCACGCCATTGAATATAAACCACCGGCAGAAGTGGTGGATGATGAATATCCGTTCTGGATGACCACAGGACGCGTCTATGCCCATTATCATACCGGTACCATGACCCGAAATTCCAAGTCTCTTGATAATGAAATTTCTGAAGGATTTCTTGAAATTCATCCTGAGGATGCCAAAGCACTTGATATCTGTGATGGCCATAAAATCCGAATGGCTTCCAGAAGAGGGGAAATTGAAACACGGATTACAATCACAGACCGGGTGGAAAAGGGCGTGGTCTTTATGCCTTTCCATTTTGAAGAGGCCAGTGTCAATAAGTTGACCAACCCGGCTTATGATCCCATTGCCAAAATTCCGGAACTCAAGGTTTGTGCTATAAAATTGGAGAAAGTTTAGACTTTTTCATCAGGTGGTTTGACAATAGGAACATGAAAAATTGAGTGCAGGAAAGAATACCAAGTTTTATCAAGCGCTTCGGTGTAAAAAAGGGGCTGACCGGACTGGTTCTCTCGACCAGACTATTGATATAGAATTGATCGGAGAAGAGCCCTTTTTAATTCGTATTGATGATAAGGACTATTCAGTCGTGATGAGAACACCTGGGGAAGAGGTGTTTCACGCAGTCGGGTTCTGCCTTGGGGAAGGGATTGTAGACTCTGTCGATGATTTTAAGACTATAGGATATGATAAAGATCTGGAGCCGAATATTATTAATATCTGGCTGACACCTGAAAGGCATGAAAAAATTCCTTATCTTCTTGAGAGGAAGGGGTTTGTCAGCCAGACCAGCTGCGGCATTTGCGGAAAGGAGATGCTTAAGGATCTCAATCAGATATTAACGCCGGCAGAAAACGGTTTTAAGGTTGAGATTAATCATGTTTTTGATTGCATCAACAAACTTTCCAAAAATCAGAAATATTATCAGAGAACCAGGGGCTCACACGCTGCACTTATATTTGACGATCAACTTTCCGTGATTGCTTTTGCCGAGGATGTCGGTCGGCATAATGCGCTTGATAAGGCAATCGGAACAGCCTTTATGGACAGGACGCTGTCTGATGCCGGCATCCTTGTTCTTTCTTCAAGAATTAGTTATGAATTGGTTCAAAAAGCTGCCAGAGCGCGTTTGCCGGTGATGATCTCTAACTCAAGACCCACCGCCCTTGCAGTTGAAATGGGGCGGTCCCTTAACATGACGCTGGCTTTTCCTATAGAGGAGTCTGAATTAATAATAGTTTGCGGTGAAAATCGCATCATGAGAGAATAAGGCGGGGCAGCAATTTATCGAAAAGTCATTGAAATAAAAAAATTAATATATTAAAGAACCAAATAAATAGTCAAATAAATAGGCAAATAAATAGGCAAATAAATAGGCAAATAAACAGGCAAATAAACAGGAGGAATAATTTGAAAATTCTCACAACAGTCAAAAAAGTAGTGGATGTGGAATTGAACATGCACGTGGAGGACGGTGCCATTGTCGAAGATGGGCTGCAATATGTTATAAACGCCTGGGATGAAAATGCAGTGGAAGCTTCAGTCCAGCTTAAGGAAAATAATGGCGCGGAAACGACCCTGGTGAGCATCGGCGGCCCGGAAAACACCGATATGATCCGCAAATGCTATGCCATGGGAATTGAAAACGCAATTCATGTTGATGATCCAACACTGACTAAAGCGGATTCGTCTGTTTTTGCCAAAGTTTTGCAAAAGGTTTATGAAAAGGGAGACTATGATCTTATCATCACTGGAAAACAAGCCCAGGATACAGATAATGGTCAAACCGGAATCATATTGGCTGAGTACCTGGGACTTCCTTGTGCCAGTAATGTGATCTCCATTGAAGTAATGGACGATCAGCATATTAAAGTTTCCCGATTAGGGGATGCCGGAACCGAAATCATTGAACTTGAATTGCCCGCCGTGGTCACGGTCAGTGATAGTATTAATGAACCTCGACTGCCCGCAATGCGCGGCATCATGATGGCTAAGAAAAAGAAAATTGATGTAATAGATCTTTCAGCACTGGGTACATCACTTGATGAAGTCGGAGGCGCTGCACTAAAATTGGAAATTGCTGAATTTATGGCATCAAAAACGCGCAAGGCCGGGCAAAAATTTGAAGGCGATGCTGCTGAAATTACAGCCAGGGTTGTCGATCTTCTGGCCAATGAAGCCAAGGTTTTATAATACTAATCACATCCATATCTGATTTTAATATAAGGAAAATAATATTATGGCTAAAGTACTCGTAGTTGCAGACATCAAACAAGGTGTACTAAAAGGCAGCACAGCCGAACTTTTATCCAAAGCCAAGGCCATTGGCGCAGAAACCGCAGTTGTGGCCATTGGATCCAATATCGAATCTCTAACCCCTGATTTGGCAAATGCAGGCTCTGATACGCAATACATTGCCGATGATGCAAGTCTTGAACTATTTTCAGCAGGGCCTTATGCATCCTGTGTCGTTGATGCTGCCAAACAATTTGGCGCTACCCTCATTTGGTTTGGATTCTCTGAAGCTGGAAAGGCTGTTGCTCCAAGGGTTGCAGCTCTATTGGATGCCGCATGCGCAACTGAAATTACCGAAGTAGAGCTTTCCGGAGATCAAGTTGAAATAATAAGACCCGCCATTGCAAATAAAGTGATGCAGCGGGTGAAAATCAATACTGAAATATTGGTGGCAGTTGTCAGAGCCGGTGCATTTGAGGCAACCCAAGGCATTACCGGAACTGAAAACGTGGTAAAGCTGTCTATTCCGGCGGCTGATTTAAAAGCCGTGATAAAAGAACTAATATCAGATGCAAGCGGTGAAGTCGATCTTGCCGATGCCGACGTCGTCATCTCAGTGGGACGGGGTGCCAAGGATCAAGCCGGTGTCGATCTTGTAAAAGAACTGGCCGGCGATCTAAAAGCGGGCTTTGGTTCTTCCCGTGCTATGGTAGATAGTGGTATCATGGCACATAATAAACAAGTGGGTCAGACGGGTAAAATAGTCGCACCGACTCTTTATATGGCAATCGGTATCTCCGGAGCCATTCAGCACCTTGCGGGAATGACCGGCTCAAAAACAATTCTGGCTGTTAATAAAGACCCGGAAGCTCCTATCTTCAACGTGGCTGACTATGGTATCGTCGGAGACCTTTTTGAGGTGGTTCCGATTCTTAGAGAAGAGATTAAAAAAATTAAAAGTTAGTTTGATGAGGTAACTATGAGTCCCCTTTTTATGTCTTTACTGCTCATTGTCGGGCTGGCCGTTTTCGGCCGCACCATGTATTATAAAATTCTGTTGCTGATGGCACTTGAGCCCACCAGCCGGACCAATCATATCAAAGAACGACTTAAGAATATGGTGATTCTGGCCATGGGTCAGAAGCGCTTGGTGGGAAGGAAAAAGGGTGGATTGGCGGGATTATGCAACGCTTTATTTTCTGGGGATTTCGGTGTTCGGTTGTTTCGCAGTCGGGGTTTATAGGGGGAGGGGTTGGTAAGGGGTTTTCAACGGCCAATTTTGGTTAATGATTCTTTAATAGGGTATCTCTTTATGGCTTTAAAAGATATAATGGAA
>NZ_JAIOSW010000485.1 GCF_021107415.1 Desulfobacula sp. | reverse complement strand
CTACGTCGAACAATTGGCCCGCACCGCTGCGCGGTACGAACCAACCGTTCGACCGGCAAGTTTGCCATAATAATCAGACGCTACGCGTCCATTATCATGGCAAACTTGCCGGTCAACTCACGCATTCTGTCCCGTAAACTTATGAGATTAAAATAAAACAATGAGTCGCAATAAAAAAAAAGAACAATTTGTTAGGGTGTCGAGTATCTTAATCTCTTTCTTCATTTTATCACTTGGTATTTTGCATCTTCTTGCTGGACATTTACATTATAGAGGAGCATTAGTATTCTCCCCTTTCACAATAGTTATAGGCTTATTCATGCTTTTTCAAATGGGATAAAATCAATGGCAACACAAACATAAAAAAGCCTAAAACAAAACCCAATCACAGTTTTATTTCAGTGCTAATTGGAATGAGTTTTGGCTTAATAGGTGGATTTCTATTGCTATTTAATCTCGATACGACAAAGGGCTATAATCCGTATGGTTGGTGGTTTACAGGCACATTGTTTGCTACAGTCCTTTGTGGGCTTCTTGGTCCGATTGTTTATAAAAGCCTGATCAAAAATAAAGGGTATACATACCTAAAAGATCCATATTGATTTTTAATCGTTTTACTTATTGACAATGTATCACTGCGTGCTATACTTAAATGATGAAAAAGTTAATGACAAAACATTTCTCAAAATGGGTATCAAAACAAAAAATTCATGAAGATGATTTGTTGATAGCTTTAACAGAAGTTCAGGATGGTAATTTTGAAGCAAGCCTTGGTGGGCATATTTATAAAAAAAGAATTAAATTTAAAGGTCAAGGTAAAAGTGGTAGCGGCAGAACGATTATTTGTTACAAGAAAGGAAACAGAGCTATTTTTATTCATGGATTTACCAAAAACCAAAAATCAAACCTGTCGAAAAAAGAATTAAGTATCTTTAAAGAGTTATCCAGGATTTTACTTAATTTTTCAACTAAAGAAATGCTAATAGCAATAACCAATGGAGACATTATTGAGGTGAAATCATGAGAAAATCAATTGCCAAATCGGTAACAAGCACTGTTAAAGATTTGTATAAAAGTGGATTGGTAGACGTAATAACCATGAAAAATATTGAAAAACTTTGTATTCCAGAAGTAAAGGAATATACTCCTGAAAAAATTGTTTTTATTCGAAACAAATTCAGTCTAAGCCAAGCAGCTTTAGCAAGTATTTTTAATATTAGCCCTTCAACTGTACAAAAATGGGAACAAGGCAATAAAAAACCTACTGGGGCATCAAAAAAATTATTAGATATAATTGAAAGAAAAGGTATAGAAGCACTTATTTAAAAATTGCAGAACAAGTCGCCGGAGTGGATCGGGGCTACTGAGCGGCTCTCAGAAGTATTGGCATAGACATAATTTTTAATCATACAGAGTTGGTTGGCTTAAGAGGCCCCCGACCCCTCAGCTCAACGTTCAGAGAAATTTCAAAGATAGCCTCTATTAATTTGAGCAACAACGTAGCAAGGAGGAATTATTAATGGATGTCAGCGTTTACCAGCTTTCCATTATCGCTGGAGGATTCACCATTGTAGGAGCTCTTATTGGTGCTTTAGTTAGTTATCGTCTTTCCAAAGTTTTTGCTAAAAATAATGCTATAATTAATGCTCAGGCGAAGTTACGAGCAACCTTTGCACCTTCCCTCGCTCAAATTTATCTTGCTCAAAAGCATGGAAACCATGATCGTCCAGATATTAATAGTTTTGTTAAAGAAAATTTGTTGGGTCATGCTTCTGCAGTTGAAGAATTCCGCCCTCACATCCCTTGTAAAAATAGAGTAGCATATCAAGATGCTTGGGAAAATTATCGAAAAATTGCCAATGATTCAATTGAGTCTGCTACTGAAGACAGGGTGAAAGGGGTTGAACTTGGTGGTGCACTTGAAAAAAGTATTCATAAAATTCTTTCTTTTGCAAAATCAGAATTTTGCCTATCAATGGCGTTGGAGCCGTCACGGCCGAGCCTGGAATAAATTAAAATTTTACCAGCTCACGTCCGTGCGGCTCAACAGCCGACGTTCGCTTTCAAAGCAAATTTCGATACAATTCGCAACAACATGTTGCATAATGCAATTTTTTGTGTCATTTTGTTATATAAATGATACTTGAGGAGGCAACCATTATGACGACCGCAGTAAGAATTACAGATAATTTGGCAAAAGAAGCAAAAATATTTAGTAAAATTGACAAACGTTCATTAACTGGACAAATTGAACACTGGGCATATATTGGAAAATGTGCTGAAGAAAATCCTGATTTAACTTACAGCATGATTAAAGACATCCTCATCGGTCTTGTAGAGCTGGAACAAGGCGAATCATCAGAGTATGAATTTGGATAGTACTCAATGAAAATCATTCAATCCCGTTCATTTAAACGGAAAGTTAAAAAATTTGGTAAGCAAGACAAAAAAGTGCTTGATAAGCATGTTATAAAAATTGCTAAAACTCCATACATCGGTACAGAAAAAAAAGGTGACCTTCGTGGCGTATTTATTCATAAATTCAAATTGAAAAGTATTGAATACTTACTTTCATATCGGTTTATCAGAGATGATCTTGAATTGATAATGATTGGTCCACATGAAAACTACTATAGAGATTTAAAAAACTATCTCAAAGCAAGATAAAAAAGCGAACAAGTCGCCGTAGAACTCGGGAAGCCCCAGAGGTTCCAGGAAATTTAGTCCTGGATGGATAGAGCTATAGGAACCGGATGCGGGAAAACCGCACGTCCGGGTCTGTGCGGGGGTGCCGGGTAACTGGCGTTCCTACTGAGAGATAAATTTTTTATTTTAGACTGTTTTGCAATTATGAACAAGGCTGAGGTCGCTTTTTGGGGTCATAATAATGGCATTTTCAGGGCATGTGGTAATGCATAGCCCACATCCATAGCAGAGTTCAGGATCATAAACCATTTCCTTGTCATTATATTTTCTGGCATTAAACTCGCATCGCTCTGCACATTGACCGCACTGAATGCATTTGTCAGGATCATCCCTAGCAATATAATCTGATTTTGTCAGGACATAGTCTTTCCCATATTTCATGACAAGCTGAAGGTCATGGCAGCAGCAGGAACAGCAACTGCACAGGGCATAAACTTCGTGGTCGGGTTTGTAGAGCGTCAGGTGAACCAGCCCGTTCTGGTTGGCCTGTTTTAATATTGTTTTGGCCTCATCAAGATCAATCTTTCTTGACAATCCTTTTTCAATCCATTTTTCTCCGGATTCATTTAGAATAAAACAGACTTCCAGGGGGTTGTCACAATTTTTGTAATGCTCACGGCAGACGCATTTAGCAACAGTGATCAGTCTTGCCTGTTTTAAGATCTGCATTGCCTGTTGTGACGGGATGATGTGTTTTACGTTATCCAGTGATTCTCCAATGGGGATCACTTTAGAGGCATAAGAGATTAAATTTTTTTTCAGCCACTTGTCATATCTATTGATATATCCTTTAAGATTAGCGTCCATCATAATGCACCTCCTTTTTTAAGTCTTGAAATTATAAAATCAAGGTTTCCCGGATCAATGTCCAGATCCACACGGTAGATTTTTTTTTCTGTCGGAAAATTTTCAACCAGGGTGTTATAAACATAGTGGGTGGCAAAAATAATATCGCAGGATTCCAGCATGAACCGGAGGGCCTTTGTATCATCAATTCCCACATGAATTCGGCTAAGGGATGATCCGGATGACAACATAAAGGTTTTGAAAAATGCTTTTGAACTTTTTTTTGAGATACAGCAATATCCCACCGAGGTTCCGGCAGGCAACTGCATGATCTGGTTCATGATTTGAAAATCTGTTTTGATCATAAATCCAATGGTCTCAACCGGCAGATCCGGAACGGCTCTCTTGAGTTCTTCCATATGGTTCATGCCGCATATGATAAGATTGTATTCTTCAGACCGCTTTATAAATTTTTCGGGAAATTTTTCAATATCCTGAATCAGCATGAAATGCGACTCTATATCACATTGGTTTTTTATCTTTTCATCCAGAGTTTCCAATACCTCATAATTGCAGTCGATCAGGATGGCTTTTCCTCCTTTTAGGGTATCTCGGGATTTTTCTAAAAGTCCTGTGATAAAAAAATCGTTGATGCTTTCGGCTTCAAAACCTGATTGAACCGCATGGTCATAGGCCAGATTGAAAATTTTTTTGAGCTGTCCGCTGTTTTTTTTAGGTACAATGTTTCTGACAAAGGTACCGGACCCTTTAATGACGTTAAGAAAGCCTTCCTGCTCAAGCTCTTTATATACTGAAGCCACGGTATTTCGGTGAATATTTAAAAAAATTCCCATGTCCCTGGCCGATAACAGCATCTCACCGGCAGTTAAGCTGCCGTCTTCAATCATGGTTTTTATCTGTCGTTTTATCTGTTCTTTAATTCCCATTGGGAAATTTTTAATGATTCTGATATCCATAAATACACATATACATAGTTGACTATGTATATGTCAACTAAAAAATCAGACTCGCTTGTAATTCATGAACAGATGCCATATTTTAAAGGTGTTATGATCATGAATCAGCAAACATACTGGGATAGGGCGGCATCTCAAAAGGAATTTACCACACCCTTTCAGATGGATATTTTTAAAACCTATGTGTTCCAAGAATCCGTCATCCTGGATGTGGGCTGCGGATATGGTCGAACCCTGAATGAGCTTTATCAGGAAGGGTTTAAAAATATTTCAGGGATTGATTTTTCACAGAAAATGATTGAAAAAGGAAATCGCCTGTATCCTTATCTTGATTTAAAAAAATGCAGACCTATCTTTTCTTTTGAGGACAATACCTTTGATGCAGTGGTATTGGTTGCGGTTTTAACATGCATAGTGAAAAATAAAAACCAGGAACTATTGATGGGTGAGATAGAACGGGTGTTAAGACCTCATGGGAGTTTGTATATCAATGATTTTTTAATTAACCGGGACCCGCGTAATATCGACAGATATAAAGCATTCAAAGAGGTTTACGGGACATATGGGGTGTTTGAACTTGATGAAGGGGCACAGCTTCGGCATCATACGACAGACCATTTATTTAAGCTTACCCGGAATTTTGAGACCCGGGAATTTGAAACTATTGTGTATACTACCATGAACAAACATACATCCAATGGATTTTATTATTTGGGAAAGCTAAAAGACAAAAGACATGATTCAGATTGACTGGAAAATAAAACCATTTAATCAGCTTGATAGAGATGAGCTGTATGAACTATTAAAATTTAGGGTTGATGTGTTTGTGGTGGAGCAAAACTGTCCTTATCCGGAAATGGATGATAAGGACAGGCATCTTGAAACCCTGCATCTTGCAGGAAAAGCAAAAGATGGGAAACTTTTGGCATACTTGAGAATCCTGCCGCCGGGTTTAAGTTTTAAAGAGGTGAGTATCGGTCGGGTGGTTGTGGCAAAAGAGAGCCGGAGGCAAGGGATCAGTGACACCCTGCTTAAAATTGCCCTTGATCAAATCAATCGCACCTGGCCCAGTGAGAATATCCGGATCGGAGCCCAGGTGTATTTAAGGAAATTTTATGAGTCCCATGGATTTGAGGCAGTATCCCAAGACTATCTGGAGGATGGAATCCCACACATTGATATGATCAGGATATATTCCTGAAATGGAAAAACAGGTTTTACATATATCGAGTCAGGTCAGTATTCCTGTCAATGAGATCCGGTTTGAGGCCATCAGGGCCCAGGGGGCGGGTGGTCAGAATGTGAATAAGGTCTCAACAGCCATCCATTTGAGGTTTGATATTCAAAATTCCAGTCTGCCGGATGATGTTAAAGAAAAAATATTGGCGCTTAATGATAAGCGAATCTCAAAGGTCGGTATCATTGTTATCAAGGCCCAGACGTTTCGCAGCCAGGAAAAAAACAGGGAAGATGCTCTTAACAGGCTCAAGGCCTTAATCTTAAAATCAATGGTCAAACAAAAGAAAAGGAGGCCGACCCGACCTTCCAAAACGGCAAAGAAAAAGCGTCTGGACAAAAAGACAAAACATGGCAAACTTAAGCAGTTGAGACAAAATATAACATTGGATTGATGACTGCCCTGCTAACAATGCAGGATGATTAAGGGGTGTCGGACAGCCCTAAAAATTTTGATCTGATCCGTTTCAAGTGCTTTAACAGATGCTCCTTGCGGGCTTCCCCCACTTTTTTTGGAATATTAGCTTTTAATAATTCACAAAGAGATAAAAGGTCCTCTTTTATGGACACAACTTCAATATTCCACTCTTTATTATGCATTTTCAGCATATTAAAATACCATAATCGAAAGGTCAGAGAATAGAGCCGGTCCGACATTTCAGTTAAAAACGGGTTGCCGGCTGCCTCGTGGAACAGCAGCTTGACCCCCATATCCAAATCAGCCAGGGACCTGGGATTTTTATGGTCAAATTGCCTGTCGCATTCTATTATAAGTTCATCCAGCCGGTTGAAATGGAGTTTTGTGAACCGTTCTGCTGCCATGGAGCCGATCACGGCTTCGAGTTCAAGTCTTGCCTCGAATACGTTGGTGATGGTGTTGAGTTCCAATTCCATTACCAGGATACCGGTGCGGGGCAGAATTTTAACCAAATGTTCCCATTCAAGGCGAAACAGAACTGTTCGTAACGGTGTCCGGCTGACGCCAAACTCTTTTGCCAGTTCCTGTTCTTTTAATATGCGGCCGGGTTCATACTCAAGATAGATAATCCGGTCACGCAGTTTGTTGTAGATATCTTGATTCATTTTATGAGTTTAATATTAATAAATAGTCATTAATAATGTGCATTTTTTAGTATACCTTAATAATATAAATCTATATAATTTATAAACGCTCTTGTCAAACTATTTTAAAATATTAGATTTTTTAATAAAAAGATATATTGACTTTTGATATTTTTTTGGTATACCATAGAGATATCAAAAAAATATTAGGAGGATTTATGGAAAATAAAAATATCACTCATGGTCTTTGGGCAGCCACTGCACCCTCCAAACCTCGGTTGACATCCATACAAGGAGACCAAAGAACAGACATCGCCATCATCGGGGGTGGATATACTGGACTTTCTGCTGCTCTGCATCTGGCTAAAATGGGTAAAGAAAGTATTGTTCTTGAGGCAGAAGATATCGGGTATGGCGGGGCTGGGCGTAATGTGGGCCTTGTTAATGCAGGACTCTGGCTTATGCCCGAAGATTTGATTAAACTTGCCGGTCCGGAATATGGAGATAGACTCATTAAGGTCCTGGGAGATTCTCCTGACCTTGTGTTTAAGCTGATTGAAGAACATCAAATTGAATGTGAAGCCCTTCGAAACGGAACCCTTCATTGTGCAGACTCCAAAAGCGGTTTGAAAGCACTTCAGCAGCGGGAAGAACAATGGCTGAAATACGGGGCACCCGTGCGGCTTCTCGGGCAGGATGAGGCTGCATCCAAGACCGGCAGCAATTCTTTTTATGGAGCATTGCTGGACAAACGTGCCGGAACCATTCAGCCGCTTGCCTATGCCTACGGACTTGCCAATGCAGCATTGAAGGCCGGGGCGCAATTGTATAACCAATCCCCTGTGGTCGGGTTTGAAAAGACCAGGGATGGATGGAAATTAAACACCCCCTCAGGAACACTGACGGCAAATTCAGTAATCATTGCTGTTCCGGCATATCCGGGCCATGCATTTGAATCCAATAAAAAATCCATGGTGAGGATGAATTTTTTTCAGTTTGCCACCCAGCCGCTTTCAAAAGATATTCTAAAAATCGTATTGCCGGAGCGCCAGGGGGCCTGGGACACCAATCTGATTCTGTCTTCCTATCGCCTGGATGCTGCCGGACGACTCATTGTAGGCAGTGTGGGGGCAGTGAAAGGCTTTGCCTATGGCCTGCATGAAAGCTGGGTAAAAAGAACCATTGCAAAAACATTTCCCCAGGTTGGAAATATGCAGCTGGAACATGGTTGGTACGGCACATTCGCCATGACCCCCAAGCCTATTCCGCGATTCCATGTGCCGGAGAAAAATATGGCAATGATCACAAGTTATAATGGCCGGGGTATTGGTCCCGGGACCGTATTTGGAAAACTTCTGGCCGAGTATATAAGTGGAGGCTCCCCTGAAGATATCCCATTGCCGATTTCAAAAAATGAACCGGTATGGTCTCGCCTTTTTTGGAATCCTTTTTATGAGACAGGTGCAAGATTGTATCATTTTGTCCAGAGAAGAATTTAATAGGTGTTGAATTCAATGCTGAAAAATTTAATTAAATTTGATATAGTACAAAAAAAATTTTTAAATTTTTCTGTTGGAGTTAACTTTGGAAGCATTAAATTGGTCCATTGTATATGGGTTTTTTTCTTTTATAGCAGGATTGGTATCTGCGGCAATTGCCATATCCTTAGCACCATATTGGAAAAATCAAAGCGCAAGACTATTAATGCTTTTAATGGTTGCCAGTGCTGTATGGTCTTTATCCTATGGAATGGAATTTATCAGTCCAAACCTGGCACTCAAACTCTGGTGGGTTAAAGTTGAGTATGTTGGACTCGTATGGCTTGGAATGCTTCTCTTTTGTTTTGTCTTAACAATTACGAAGAAACAATGGCAGTTGAACAAAACAGGATACATGTTGTTAAGCATTATTCCGGTTTTTGTTATCATCCTGGTATTAACAAATGACCATCATCATCTGATGTGGAGCCTGACCTGGCTGGATTTGAGCAGCAAGGCGCCTGTTGTAGCCTATATAAGGGAACCCGGGTTCTGGGGATTTGTGGCTTTTATCCATATTTTGATCCTTTTTGCAACTATTATCTTGATACATTCCCTGATATCAGCCCGGGGAATTTTTAGAAAACAATTAATTGTTTTGTTAGTGGGGATTGCGTTTCCATGGCTTTTCAATATCCTGTATCTGTTCGATTTTGAAGAGCTGAGATCTTTTGATCTGACCCCGGTTGCCTTTACGATCACCGGAATAACTTTTTCATGGGGATTGCTGCGATATCAAATGTTGGGCTTAATCCCTTTAGCCCATGAGGCTGTATTGGATAGTATGGGTGATCCGGTCATTGCATTGGATATGAATGACCTGATTCTGGATATGAACAGAGCGGCACAAACCGTATTTAAAATAAAACCATTTACTCCGGTCCACAATAGGATGAAAGATTTTTTCCCGGTACTTTATGAGCAGGTTATAAAGTATAGACAGCATCACCCGGTTGAGGTTGAAACGTCATTTGCCGTTGAAAAATTGTTAAGGCAGTGGAATCTGCGGCTTTCCCCTTTGTTAAACCGAAAAGAAAAACATATCGGCTGGCTGGTTATTCTCAGGGATATTACAGACCGGAAAAATGCTGAAAATGCTGTAAAAGAGACTGAAAGAATCCATGGAATAATGCTGGAAGCCTCTCCCAACCCAATTGTGTATTATAATGAAATTGGTGAGGTAACCTATCTTAATCCCGCCTTTACAAGGGTGTTCGGCTGGCACCTGGAGGAACTTTTATCCAAAAGAATTGATTTTGTTCCAAAAGAAAACTGGCCGGAAACAAAAAAAGCAATACAAAAAACATTTGACCAGCCAGGTGGTAATTATGATTTTGTCACCCGCAGGTATACAAAAACCAAAGATATTCTTGATGTCAGCATTAATTCTGCGCAGTACCGTGCAAAAGACGAAAGTTCCACCAGCATGGTTGTCAATTTTACGGATATTACCAAAATCAAGAAAACCGAGCATGAGCTGAGACATACAAAGAATTTTATCAGGAGTATTATTAACTCAATGCCTTCCATTTTAATCGGTGTGAATTCAGAAGGCGGTATTACCCAATGGAACACCGAAGCCCAACGGGTGACCGGGATTCTTGCAGATCGGGCTGAGGGAAGTTTGCTCAGAGATGTTTTTCCTCAACTTTCAGGCCATATATCCAATGTAAGGCAAACCATTGAAAAACAAAAGATCAGGAAGGAAACAAAGGTTACCTTAACAATAGGTAAAAAGATGATTATGACAGATATTACAATCTATCCGATTCTATCAGACAGTGTTCAGGGAGCTGTCATTCGGGTGGACGATATCGGTGAAAGAGTCAGGATCGAAGAAATGATGGTACAATCTGAAAAAATGTTATCTGTTGGCGGCCTTGCTGCAGGTATGGCCCATGAAATCAACAATCCTCTTGCCGGTATCCTTCAAAATATCCAGGTCATCCGAAATCGATTGAGTAAAGATCTGCCGGCAAATATAAAAATTGCAGAAGAGTGCGGGGTTAACCTTGAAGATATTAAGGCCTATATGGAAAAAAGAAATATTTTTTCCATGATGGAACTTGTGAAATCCTCGGGTCAGCGGGCCGCTCAGATTGTTAAAAATATGCTGTCATTCAGCCGGAAAAGTGATGGCCGTAAATCCATACACTATCTTCACGACCTTATGGAAGCCACCATTGAGCTGGTTAGAAATGATTATCGTATGAAAAAGCGATATGATTTTCGTATCATTGAAATTGTAAAGGAATACCAGGAAAATATCCCAGCAATCCCCTGTGAGAAGAATGAAATTCAGCAGGTGTTCTTAAATATTTTGAAAAATGGGGCAGAGGCCATGATAGATGCAGGTATTGCATCGCCCCGATTTACAATTCGATATTTTCGAGAGGATGAACAGGTGGTATTTGAGATAGAGGATAATGGGCCGGGTATTGATCGAAAAACAAAGAAACGGATATTTGAGCCCTTTTTCACAACCAAAGATGTGGGCATTGGGACAGGCCTAGGATTGTCAGTTTCATATTTTATTATTTCGGAAAATCATAATGGTGTTATGACGGTTGAAT
>NZ_JAIOSW010000460.1 GCF_021107415.1 Desulfobacula sp. | reverse complement strand
TTGATACAGCCGGCAGAATTCTTTTTGAGGGAAAATCCGAAGAGGATCAGGCTAAGATAAATGCCAGAAATTTTGCTGATGCCCAGTATAAGTATAAAGTCAGATTTGAGGAAAATCTTACCAGAAGAATCCAGACCATGCTTGAGAGAATTGTTGGCGCAGACAAGGCCATTGTACGAGTGACATCTGAAATGGATTTTTCAAAAAATGATATGAATGAAGAAATTTTCGATCCGTTTGAACGGGGGGGTGAATTTACCAGAAGCCGGAAAAATCGAGCAGAAAAGATCACAACAGCATTAGAAGAAATTCCAATTCCATCCAGTGTGAATCCTATTGTTGGAGATGATGGGCTTTTGGGTGGACAGAATAATGAGCGGGTAAATAAGAGTGATGATACCTTTAATTATGAAATCAGTAAAAGGATTCGGGAAATCCAAAAACCCATGGCTGTTCTAACCAGGCTTTCTGTTGCTGCGGTGGTGGATGGAAAATATGAAGTTAAAACCGATGAAAGCGGTAATCGAAAAAAGGTTTATGTGCCAAGGCCGCCTGAAGAGATGAAACAATTTGAAGATATTGTCATTAAGGCCATGGGGTATAATGAGGAGAGAAGTGACCAGGTGTCCATGGAATGCTTCCCGTTTGCCTCCATTGCTGAGATTGAGTCGGAACCGGCTGTCACAGGGTTTAGAATGGTTCAAAAAGAGTATGGCAGAACCATTGCAAATCTGCTTATAGTGATTTTATTATTCCTTTTTGTCATACGCCCCATTATAAAGACTGTAAGAGAGATCAAAACAACGGTTGAGCAGGAAGCCTTGCCGGGACCTGATGATAAGGCCCTGATTGAAGAAGAGCAAAAAGAGCCTGAATTCATTGAAATGGATGGTAAGCAGCAAAAAGAATACATGGATCTGATGACTGAAGAGCAAAAGGAAGTGTTCTTAAAGAAAATGAGTACATCAGAGCGGGCATCATATCTGACCAATATGTCTGTTAATGAAAAAGCTAAGTATTATGCCCAAAAAGATATTTACAAGACGGTTAATATCCTTAAAGGCTGGATAAGCGAAATAGAGGAGGAATAATTATGGCTGATGTCTTAGATTCTGACAGTCTATCCGGTCCACGGAAAGCGGCTATTTTCCTGATGGCAATGGGAGAGGACTATGCCACCCAGGCATTTGAAAAAATGAATGAACTCGAAATCAGTGATGTGGCATTTGAAATGTCTTCGATTGATAATATCACTCCGGAAATGTTAAAAGCGGTTTCCCTGGACTTTGTGTATCAATTTGAAGGCGAATCGAAAATGATCATAGAGAGTGACTCTTTTATTAAAAATATTGTTAAAAAGACGTTGAAGGATAAAGAGGCTGATGCCATTCTTGATGATCTTGAGAAGAAAAAGCAGGATAAGCCGTTTATCTGGAGCAGGAATGTGAATGTGGGAACACTTGCCGGCTATGTGGAAGGAGAGCATCCTCAAACTATTGCAATGATTCTTGCCCATATGCCGTCTGAAATATCATCAGATATACTGATGTCTCTTTCCGAAGAGCTAAAGGGGGACATTGCCATGCGGATTGCAAAATTAGGCCAGATTTCAGAAGATGTTGTCCGGGATGTTGACAGGGCATTAAAACTTGAACTTTCAGGTGCTGTGGGTCCGGGAGGGAAAGCCGGCGGGTTGCAGGTGCTGGTGGATATTATCAATGGGGTGGACAAGGCAACAGAAGATTCAGTCATGGAATTTGTTGAAGAGGATAACCCTGAAATGGCCAATGATATTCGAAATTTGATGTTTGTATTTGAAGACCTTACCAGTATTGATGATATGGCAATGAGAGAGATTCTCAAGAAGGTTGAGGGCCAGCAATTGACCTATGCACTGAAGACGGCAACAGATGAAATGAAAGAAAAGATTTTTTCCAATCTTTCCCAGAGAGCGGGTGAAATGCTTAAAGATGATCTTGAAGCCATGGGTCCTGTCCGTTTGGCAGAAGTTGAAGAAGCTCAGCAGACAGTTGTTCGTGCAGCCAAAGAGCTTGAGGCTGATGGAACGATAACGCTTGGAAAAGGAAAAGACGATGTCCTTGTCTGATATTGATGATGAAAAGTTTAAACCCATTGATTTGAGTTCTTTGGAAAGCTTTGACGAAGAACACTCAAATGATACGGATAAATCCAAGCCGGATTTTGATCGATTTGAAATGTTATTTGAAAAACCGAAGTTTGAGAAAGAAGAATCCTATAACTTTGAAGCCATGTATGATGTTAAAAAAGAAGAGGTAGAAATCGTTTTCAAGCCTTTGATCGAAAGCAATGATGATCCTTTTGAAAAAGATGAGGAACACAAAGCAAGAAAAGACATAAAAGGTAATGAAGCATTTGAAAAACAAGAAGAGCTAAAAGAAACTCCGGAAAAAAAAGGGTATCGGGCCGGATTTGAAAAAGGCCTTGAAAAAGGGATAGAACAGGGGATAGAGCAAGGGCAAAAACAGGGCTATGAAGAAGGATTCAAAAAAGGAGAGGCCCAAGGGCTTGAAAAAGGAGAGCAGCAAGGCTTTGAAAAAGGAGAACAGCAGGGGTTTGAGAAAGGCCAGAAAGAAGGGGAGGAGAAAGCCACAAAAGAGACCCGGGAAAAGGCAGTTGAAATTTTAAATTCACTTGAAGACTCATTGAAGACAGCAGATTCCACACTGGAATTATTGGTTGAAAAGTATGAAGAAAGAATTATTTCTCTTATTCAACAGATTGCCCAAAAAACGGTCATAGCCCAGATTGAAATGAATGATGAAATTGTTAAAGCTATGATTCTAGAGGCATTAAAAATGCTTGTTCAACCCGAAGAGGTGGTATTAAGCGTATCCTTGGATGATTATGAATATGTTGAGATGATCAAGGATGAGTTTTTTGAAGCTATTGATTCGTTAACCAATGTGTCCATAAGATCGGATGCCTCCATTAAAAGGGGCGGCTGTAAAATTGATACCATTACAGCGTCTATCTCGGCAGATCCGGAATCAAGGCTTGAAGCTATCTTTGAAGCCATTAAAAAGGCTGGGACTGCATGATCTTAGAACATTTAAATAAAATGGACTTTCATAAATATTTTAAGGCTGTGGACCAGTGTGTTACGATACAGCCGGAAGGAAGGATCTCTCAGGTTATCGGGCTGATTGCAGAAGGGGACAGCCTGGGATTGGGTATTGGCAGTCTTTGTAGTATTATTAATGACCATGGTCAGGAAATTAAAGCTGAAGTCGTAGGATTTAAAAAGGAAAAAGCTTTGTTTATGCCCTATGGAGATATCCGGGGAATCAGTCTTGGCGCAAGGATTATTCCCATCGCAGCAACGCCTTTGGTTGGCGTTTCTGATCAACTTTTAGGAAGAGTAATAGATGGCATGGGAACGCTGATAGATGGTAAGGGAGAGATCGAGTACACTCAAGAGTATAATTTGTATGGAAAACCCATGGGACCCATGCAAAGAGAGTCCATTAAAGAACCTTTGGATGTTGGTGTGGCTGCAATCAACAGCATGATAACCCTTGGCAAAGGTCAACGCGTGGCTATCATGTCAGGTTCAGGGGTGGGCAAAAGTGTTTTAATGGGAATGATGACCAAGCATACCAGTGCAGATGTGGTGGTCATTGGCCTTATCGGAGAAAGAGGCCGGGAAGTAAAGGATTTTATTAATGATACACTGGGGGAAGAAGGACTGAAAAGAGCGGTGGTGGTTGCGGCAACTTCAGATTCTCCCCCTTTGGTGAGGATAAGAGGCGCTTATCTTGCTACCACCATAGCGGAATATTTCAGGGACCAGGGAAAAGATGTCTTATTGATGGTGGACTCCATCACGCGGTTTGCCATGTCCTCAAGAGATGTGGGACTTGCTGCCGGGGAGCCGCCGACATCCAGGGGGTATACACCATCATTTTTTGTTCAGATTCCTATCCTTCTTGAAAGAGCCGGCAATATGGAAAACAAAGGATCAATTACAGGGATTTATACCGTGCTGGTTGAGGGGGATGATCTAAATGACCCTGTCGGGGATACGGTGAGATCCATTGTCGACGGCCATATTGTCTTGTCAAGGGATCTTGCCAACAGGGGCCATTATCCAGCCATTGATGTCCTGGCCAGTATCTCAAGGGTGATGCGGGATGTCAGCCAAAAAGATCATGTGGTTTTAAGGGATAAAGCAATCAGTGTTTTATCTTCATATAGAGGTGTGGAAGATATGATTACCATTGGTGCATATATTGACGGGTCAGATCCGGATGTTGATGAGGCAAAGCGCTTGATGCCGGGGATTGTTCAGTATTTAAGACAGGACATGAATAGAAAGGTGGACATGCAGTCCAGTGTAAATGGTTTGAAAGATGCCCTGGGTATCAAACAGGACAAAGAAAAATCAACCAAATAACCAGGCAAATAACCAGATAAATAACCAGATAAATAAAAAAATATAGATGAAACGATTTGAATTTAAACTACAGCCTTTGCTGAGTTACAGACAATACCTGGAACGTCTTGCCCAGCAAAATACAGCCAAGGCCAACATGAATGTGCAAAATTGTGAAAAACAAATCACTTATCTGAAACAGACATATGATCAAAACGCTGATACCATTGAAAATATTGTGGTTAAAGGCGTTAAAGCTTCTGAATTCAGGCGGTATCATGATTATCTTGATTCTGTGGAAAGCAGGATAGAAGATGAAAAATTAAGGAAAATTGACTTAAAAAAAGTTCTTAAGGAAAAATTATTGGAGTTAAAGAAAAAGAGTGTTGATAAAAAGGCAATGGAGATTTACCGTGAAAAATTGAAAACGGAATACACTCAGGAAATTATAAAAATAGAACAAAAAGAACTGGATGAGATTTCATCCTTAAAAACAGCTAGGACATTATCTAATGAAACGCTTTAATAAAGTCATATTTTTTCTTGGTATTTGTTTGGTATTTTCAATTCTTTTAGGGCCAATATATCCAAAGGATTATTCATCATCCATTAATGGGACCGATGCCTTTGCAGAGGATGAAAAAAAAGATACCAAGAAGGATAGCGAGGCAGCCCAGGAAAACCCCTGCCCTGAATGCCCGGAGTGTCCTGATCCTGCCAAGGTCGTATTGCGGGGCCTTGAAGATAAGAAAACAATGATTGAAAAACAACGAAAAGCCCTTGTACAGGAAAAAAAAGAACTTGAAGTATTTGAAGAACAAATTGATGAGAAACTTGAAAGCCTGAAAATTTTAAAGAAACAAATTGAAGAGGATGTCGCACTTCTTACAAAAAAGAAAACCCAGAAAGAAAGGGAAAAAGAAGCTGCATATGAGGCCAAGATCGGGAGACTGGTAAAAATGTATGCAGGGATGAAACCGAAAAGTGCTGCCCAGATTGTTGATAAAATGAATCTTGAGGTCGCCCAGGTAATATTTTTAAGAATGCGTGAAGCCTCTGCATCCCAGATTCTATCCTTTGTGGACAGTGAAAAAGCGGCTAAAATCAGCGAACGCCTTGCCTTTAAGAGAAAATAAAACGAATGTAACCGGAGTTTTAATTGAGGCCTTGGATGATTTCTTGAGAAAGCAGGGATGATTTATGGTTGTGGAGGGAATACCAGTATCGCCACAAACAATCCGATCTATCTTTGACTCCAATAAAAAGACTTTTGCGGCTTACAGTTATGTATATCCAAGACCCTCCTCCGAGTATCTTGCTTTATTTAGTACGAAGCCTTTAATTTTAACGGTCCTTAAATCAATATTTTTAAGTTTCATTTCCATGACAAGCAGTTTTTTTCTATCCTCAAGAAAAGAGATTATTTTTTCGGCATCTTTGGCAATGTCAGAAAAAATTTTAATTTTTTTCAAATCGCAAAAAATACCTATTTCCGAAATTGGTTTTTAAAGAATCAGGATAGTCTCCAATTATGTTAAAGCAAACTTTTTAGATTTGAATCCAGTTTTTTCCATATTGCGGAATTTCAGATCAGAAACTAAAAAACCAGTCTATACTACATCTGGTATATTGATAAATATTTATCAACCCGGACTGGTGGATGAAACGTTCGGTAATTTGTCGAATTAGACTCCTGACAGATTAATATCTATCTATAAACGATAGTAGAAATGTCCCACATATTTTGATTGCAACTAATATGCTCCGCATAAATTGTCATGAAAAATGAGCTGATCATTCGAAAGATATGTGGCTTTCACCAGAAAGGATATGTTAAATAATTTTCCGTTTGATTTATGTGTAAATACTTTTATAGAAGCCACGACAAATAATGATTCAATAAAATTGCATACAATATGCTAATGCATGATTTTACACTAATGTAACCGTGTCCGGTCGAGGCTAGCCCTTTTGCGATCTTCAATCCGACTTTGCAATCTGCTTACTGGCTGGTAAGCTTGATTTCAATCCGCCGGTTTTTTCGATAGGCCACAGATGTATCCGCCGTATCAATGGGATGATATTTACTGAAACCTGCTGCCGCCATCCTTTTTTCAGGGATGCCTTTTTGACTCAGGAACCGGACCACGGAGACGGCACGGGCAGCAGATAATTCCCAGTTCGATGCAAATTTTTTTGTTTTAATGGGAATCCGATCAGTATGACCGTCAATGCGCAATATCCAGTTGATCTCACTTGGAATCTTTCTGGATATTTGTAACAGAGTGTTTGCCAGGGTTGTGAGATGGACCGTGCCTTGGGTTCCCAGGTCGGAGGACCCGGATTCAAAAAGAAGGCCAGCCTGTAGAACAAACCTGTCCCCTTGTATTTGTACAGCCGGGTTGTTGCCTATGATTTTTTGGAGTCGTCCGAAAAATTCTGACCGGTATTTTTGAAGTTCATTCACCTTCCGGACCAAAGCAATGTTTAATTGTTTGCCAAGTTCAGCAATTTTTTCATCTTTTTTCTGGCCCTGGAGTTTGGTAAGGGTCAAAGCATCGCTGATCATCTTTAACTGGGCCTGGAGTTTGGTAATCTGGTCGGAAAGAAGGGCCACCTCAGCCCTGGCACCGGCAGACAACTGTCTCTCCTGGGAAATTGCTTCTTTTTGTGATTCAAGCACCACGGAAAGAGCCTGTATCCGAATATCCTGTTCTTCGATCTTTTCCTGGGCCAATATGGTCATTTCTGTTTTATCCGCCAACCTGTCAACCAATGCCTTTGACCGATCCCGTAACATCGAAATCTGGTAATCCTTGTCAGAAAGGGACGCGGCAAGACCCGCAACTTTCTGCTCCAACTCATCCTTGACCTGGGTCAGGGCTATGATATCCTCGTTCAAGCTGGTAATGGTTAGCATCTGCTTTTTTCTTTGGGTTCTGTCAATTTCTGATTGCGCTGAATAGTCCGCAACTTGAGCCATGAAAAATTCTCTATCTTCAGATAATCCGATGATAACATCTGATAACCGGCTAACCTCAGTGCCTAACTGGCTGGACTTTTCCTTTTCAAGCCCGAGAAGCTCTGCCAGTTCATTGATCTGGCTATGGAGTATTGCCAGTTCATTTTTTTGGCCATAAAGTACTTCGCTGAGCATAAACTGGGCCACGGTAAAAATCATCAATACAAAAATAACCACCATCAGCAGAGCTGACAGGACATCAACATATCCTGGCCAGGCTGTAATAGGGCTTGAGATACGCCTCATTTTGGAAATCATTGCGCTCTCCTGTTATTTTTTCAAGGCAGAGTCATCCTCTGCAGTTTCACTATGTTGTTTCAAAAAACGAACCATGACTTGGTTATTTTTTTGCATCTGATTAATCAGAACTCTGAGATGGTCGTCAATATTTTCGAGAGCTGTAATAGAAATACTGGCACCAGTTTCAGATGCATCATCGATATCTATCAGGCGGGTGACCCCTGACAACCACTCTTCCATTTCATTAAAAAATCGGTTCTGAGCATGACCAGCCTGAATATCAACAAATCCCAGTACCAGAGATCCGCCCAGACCAAACAAGGATGAACTAAAAGCCGTGCCCATTCCCTTAAGCGGTTCTTCAAGACCTTGTTTTAGATGGCTAAAAACATTGATAAAATCTCGGGTTCCTACTTCCAGGCCGCTGATTACCTGTCCTACAGTGCCGATGGTCTGGAGCAACCCCCAGAAAGTCCCTAAAAGTCCCAAAAACACCAGCAGCCCGATCATGTATCTGGAGACTTCCCTTGACTCATCCAGATGGCTCCGAATTCCGTCTAAGACCGTACGAAGGGACAAGGCAGACAGACGGAATCGGTCCCGGTGTATTTCTTTCAAGTGTTTAGCCAAAGAAGAAAGCAGTACCGGTTCCGTGACAGACAGGCCCGGATCACCGGTGCGAAAAATTTTGATCCACTTGATCTCGGGTTCCAGTCTCTTAATCTGGAAAATATTAATGCCGATGCCCACACAAAGGGCTGCAATGATCAGGAGATTAAAACCCCAGTTTGCCATGAATGCCGCTTTGAGAGATGCCGATAGGAGAACACAGACCCCTGTCACTATCAAAAGGTATAGAATTATCAAGAAAAGATAATGCCTCGGATTTGTCATAAGGGACTAACCTCCTTATTATAACATATTAATAAAAGTTACATTTCTTACAATTACAAATTATTTTGTTACTGGTCAATTTGGGTGTTGCTCCTATTTTTTAGGTAACTGTATTTTCTTACTGTATGTATTGTTATTTGATGAATGTTGTCAAGGAATTGAATTTGGGATGTCTACCGATGTAAAAAATTTAATGGAAGCTTGGTTCATTTGATTGTGCTATTTCAAATATAGTTTAATATTCTTTACAGTTAAAATATTTCTTGATAGATGTGAAATAGATTCAGTCTCCATTAATAATTGTATTTGGATAAGTATAATACAAAATCATACGAGAATGCAGCATGATTTTGTATCTACAATTTCAAAGAAGGATCAATATTAAACAGTGTATTATACAACATAAAGGTTGGAGAAAATGAAATATTTAAAGTTTATCTTTTTATTAGGGTTTGTATTGATAATTTCGTTATCTTTAATAAATGCTTTAAAAGCCGAAGTCTCAAACTCAGAATACAATAGATTAGTTAATGCCCATAACAGATTAATTAAAGAGAGCAAGAAGGTTATTAATGAATGCAACCAAGAACGGGAAGGCGATCAAATAGAATACAATAGCTTAGTTGAAAACTATAACAAATTACTTGAAGAGGATAAGAAGGTAATTAATGAATGCAACCAAGAACTGGAAATCAATCAAACAAAACACAATAGATTAATTAATAACTATAACAAATTACTTAAAGAGGATAAGAAGGTAATTAATGAATGTAACCAAGAACTGGAAGTCAATCAAACGAAATACAATAGATTAATTAATAAATATAACAGATTACTTGAAGAGGATAAGAAGGTTATTAATGAATGCAACCAAGATGTGAAAGACTGTCGAACAGAATACAATAGATTAGCTAATAAATACAAAAAATTACTTGAAGAGAACAAGAAGCTTATTAATGATTACAATAAACTTTTGAAACAACATCTTTGAGGGTGTTCAAAATTCTGCCATGACATGTCCCAGATGTAATGAATTTGTAAGAATTCTAAAAACTGATTTATAATTGAGTTTCATCAAACCCTCAACCCGAAACACATTTATCAACCGTTTTTCATATTTGGGATTTCAATTCAACTTTATAACCATGTGGCAGCAGTCCAGGACGATTTTTCATATTCAAGTTGATATATTCATTTTAATTTTGCAGATTTTGAAAATCATTTTCTGGAAGTTTGGACAAGTTCGGTTACTCTCCAATTAAAAATTAATGGAAGTTTGATTCATTTGAACATGCCTTATCCCATATAGAGCACCAAGCAAAAATCAAGCATTATTTTAAATTTATTTTTAGGCAATACTTCACACTCCCGATTCTTACCAGTTTTTTCTTAAACGTGTGAGACTGATATAATTTTTACAATCATAGATTTATTAAATTCCGCGTAACCGGTGGAAACACCATGTACCTTATGCCCAATTTTGGCAAGCTGGTATACAAGATCTCTTAAAACTAACTTAAGGATCAAAGCACCTTGGAGCCATAATTTTTATATTGGAGCGGACATGGTAAGACATTCTATATGAAGCCGTCATTACATCCTTTATATTCGGAGTGCTGCGACAGTTGAATTTTAGCCATCCTGTCCGCAAAATTTATAAAACCTTAAACTGAAAAAAATAAATACAGCCTGTGTTTATTTTATAATTTAAGTTCTATTCCATAAAGCTCCTGTATCATGTTACGCCACTGGCCTAAAGGCATATCCTTAGCAAATGTAATATCCAATGCATTTGCATCCCTCCATTTTCCACCTCACATTCCACACCCCAATGTTCAGATATGAGGTATTTTTAGAGGAAGCGGTTATCCCCCTGGCTTTGTGAAGATTTGTGAGTTTAATCCCAATGCTCTTAAATACTCCCGTTGATTTTGGGTCAAGGGCTTGTTTAATCGCCTGTGTTTCCCTATTTTGAGAATCATCAAATACT
>NZ_JAIOSW010000196.1 GCF_021107415.1 Desulfobacula sp. | reverse complement strand
TTCCTCCATTTGCTGACATCCTGAATATCCTGGATAAATATCATTTGCTGCCGGCTATCTTTTTTTTAAAATCAAGAGCAGAATGTGATCAGGCAATAAAACTTTGCAATTCAAAATTGCTATCCAAAGATCCGGAAAAAAAAAAGGTGTTGCTTAACAAGATCAATGAACTGGTATCAGGCAATCCACATCTTGCAAACCACAACCAGCGACCATACCTTGAACTCACTGCCACTGCATCCCACCACAGCGGTCATCTTCCTGCATGGAAAATAGTCGTGGAAACACTTATGGCCCAAGGGTTGCTGGATGCCATGTTTGCAACCTCCACCGTTGCGGCAGGTGTCAATTTTCCTGCACGATCCGTGGTCATCCTGAATTCCGACCGGTTTAACGGGGTTGAATTCATACCTTTAACTCCCAGTGAATTTGCCCAAATGTCCGGCAGGGCTGGAAGAAGAGGGATGGATAACATTGGATTCGGGATTATGCTACCCGGCAAATTCATGGACTTAAAATTACTTGCAGAATTGATCAGCGCCCCTCCCCTGGATATAGAAAGCCAGATAAATATCAATTTTTCCATGGTTCTGAACCTGTTGCTCTCCCATACACCGGACCAGGTAAAAATGCTTCTTGAAAAATCATTTGCCTCATACCTAACCGTGTCAGGAAAAAAACGCGGAGAAAGGGCAAGAAGAAAATATGGCCCGGATCTTGAACTCCTTTGGGATGATTTTTTAGATCACATGGGGTTTCTGGCCGCTGAAGATTTTGTTACAGATGATGGAAAGCTCACAGGGGATGGCCTCTGGGCATCCAAACTGAGAATTGACTCTCCCCTTCTGGTGGCACAAGGTATCAGAAAAAATCTTTTGCCCCAAACCGATCCGGCATTATTGGCTGCCATTATCGGCTCATTTGTCAATGAAAAAGAATTTAAAGATGATCCGCTATACAACCAGGCCCTGCCCAAACGCCTGAAAGAATCCTTTCTGGATGCAAGAAAAGGATTAAAACCTTTTGCCGTCAACATGCTGAAAAAGGGATTTGATGCACCCAACTTATTTATTCAACCCAGCCTGCTTCTCTATTCCTGGGCCCATGATGAACCCTGGGAAAATTTGGTAACCCAGTCAGATTTTGCAGAAGGAGACTTTGCACGATTAATCTTAAGAACCGGTGACAATTTAAGGCAGATATCAAAATTAGAAAAGACATTTCCTATTATTGCCAAAACAGCAAGAGAGGCAATAGACCTTATTTTAAAGGAACCAATTGTAACATTCTATAACTAAATTAAAAAAGGAGAAGACAATGAAACAAATTTTTTCAGACAAAGCCCCTGCTGCCCTTGGCCCCTACTGCCATGCCATTGTTCATGGCGACATGGTGTTTTGCTCCGGCCAGATCCCCCTTGATCCTGAAACCATGGAGATGGTGGGAGCCAATATTGAAGATCAGACAGCCCGGGTAATGAAAAATATTGAGATCGTATTAGCGGAAGTCGGCACAACCTTAAATAAAATTGTAAAAGCCACTATCTTTTTAGGTTCCATGGATGACTTTATGGGGATGAACAAAGTATATGAAGAGTATCTTGGAGGTCATAAACCGGCAAGATCTGCATTTGAAGTAGGAGCACTGCCAAAAGATGCTCTTGTTGAGATAGAGTGCATTGCTGTTATTGAATAAGGAGTTATAACAGATGACACAAGATACTAAAAAAGTAATCTATTCCATGATCAATATGAGCAAACTTTATGGTCAAAAACAGGTGCTCAAAAATATTTCCCTGTCATATTTTTATGGGGCAAAAATCGGAGTTCTGGGATTAAACGGCTCTGGGAAAAGTTCTTTATTAAAAATCATGGCTGGCCTTGATACGGAGTTTTCCGGTGAAACAATGCTCTCCAAAGGGCTTACCGTCGGCTATCTTGAACAAGAACCCCTTGTTGACAGCCAAAAGACTGTTAAACAGATTGTTGAAGAAGGGGTTAAAGAAACGGTTGATCTGTTAAATGAATATGAAAAGATTTCAGAAGAATTTGCAAATCCCATGTCAGATGATGAAATGGACAAACTCATCGAAAAACAAGGCAAAATCCAGGAAAAGCTGGATCACATGGAGGCCTGGGATCTTGATTCAAAACTGAAAATGGCCATGGATGCGTTGCGTTGCCCTCCCGGGGATACCCAATGTAATGTGATATCCGGCGGCGAAAAAAGGCGGGTCGCACTTTGTCGGCTGTTACTGCAAAAACCCGATATTCTTTTGCTGGATGAGCCCACCAACCATCTTGATGCTGAATCTGTATCCTGGCTTGAAGAACATTTAAGCCGGTATGAAGGAACCGTTATTGCCGTCACCCATGACCGATATTTTCTGGACAATGTAGCCGGATGGATATTAGAACTTGACCGCGGAGAAGGGATTCCCTGGAAAGGAAACTATTCTTCATGGCTTGATCAAAAACAAAAACGGCTGGCCACGGAGCAGAAATCAGAATCCAAGCGTCAACAAACCCTTCAAAGAGAGCTTGAATGGATTCATATGTCTCCCAAAGGCAGGCGATCCAAATCAAAGGCCAGGATAAAAGCCTATGAAGAACTTTTAAAAAAAGATGTCAACAAGCTGGAACACACCATGGAAATTTTCATTCCGCCAGGTCCCAGGCTTGGAGAAAAAGTTATTGTGACTAAAGATGTTTCCAAGGCATTTGAAGACAAGCTGCTGGTGGAAAATATGAATTTTATTATTCCTCCTGGTGGTATCGTTGGTGTTGTCGGTCCCAATGGGGCCGGCAAAACAACTCTGTTCAACATGATCACAGGCAAAGAAAAACCTGATTCAGGATCCATTGAGCTTGGCCAGAGTGTTAAACTTGCCTATGTAGATCAGGATAGAGACACACTTGATCCTGAAAAAACTATTTTTGAAGTCATCTCAGATGGAAATGATAAAATGCTCATTGGTGGCAGAGAGTTAAATTCAAGGGCCTATGTAGCAAAATTCAACTTTTCCGGATCTGACCAGCAAAAAAAGGTAAAAGATATCTCCGGGGGTGAAAGAAACCGAGTGCATCTGGCCTCCATGCTGAAACTGGAAGCCAACCTTTTATTATTGGATGAGCCCACCAATGATCTGGATGTCAACACCTTGAGAGCATTGGAGGAAGCTCTGGAAAACTTTGCAGGATGTGCTGTTATTATCAGCCATGACAGATGGTTTCTTGACCGTATTGCCACCCATATCCTGGCGTTTGAGGGAGACAGCCAGACCTTGTTTTTTGAAGGGTCATATTCAGATTATGAAAAAGACCGGAAGAAAAGACTGGGGATTAAAGCCGATCAGCCGGCACGGATAAAATACCGGCAACTTACCAGGTGATTATTTAAATTTGAACCCGACCATATTGAATAAAGGAGTTGTACAAATCCATATTGCCGTTTTCCTGTTTGGATTTGCAGGTCTTTTCGGTAAATTTCTGTCCTGCAGCCCCCTTTTAATTGTCCTCGGAAGAACCTTTTTTGCATCCATTACACTCTTTGTATTTGCACGTTTTTTTTCAAAAACTGTATTGTTTGGGTTTGGTAAAAAAGAAATTTTATTTTTTATTTTCCAGGGAATCCTTCTGGCTGTTCACTGGTGGAGTTTTTTTCTTTCCATTCAGATTTCAAGTGTGGCCGTTGGGCTTGTCACCTTTTCGACTTTCCCTTTGTTTGTGACCTTTCTGGAACCCTTATTTTTTAAAGAAAAGCTTAAAACAATAGATATTATTATTGCAGGTGCTGTTTTTATCGGTATTCTTCTTGTTATCCCGGATTTTAATTTTTCAAATAATAT
>NZ_JAIOSW010000063.1 GCF_021107415.1 Desulfobacula sp. | reverse complement strand
TTTTGATGATGTTATCAATGATGCAGTCCAGCGGGCAAAAAGACTTTTAAAACTTGATGACAGGTTTCATGTTCTTTTCCTACAAGGCGGGGCATCGCTTCAATTTGCCATGATCCCCATGAATTTTCTTTCCAAGGATGACAAGGCTGACTATATTAATACCGGCACCTGGTCAACCAAAGCAATAAAGGAAGCTCAGATTCAAAAAAAGAATTACACGGTTGTTGCCACATCCGAAGATAAAGATTTTTCATATATCCCAAAGGATATTCAATTTTCAAAGGATGCCAGATATGTTCATATGACATCCAACAATACCATTAAGGGAACCCAGTTTCACAAATTTCCTGATACAAATGGTGTACCAATTGTCTGTGACATGTCTTCAGATATTTTTTCACGACCCCTTGATATGGAAAAATTTGGTTTGATATATGCCGGGGCTCAAAAGAATCTCGGGCCATCGGGTACCTGCATGGTGATTATCCGGCAGGATATGCTGGATATGGCAAAAGAAGACCTGCCGTCCATGTTAAAATACTCAACTTATGCATCAAAAAATTCAATGTATAACACGCCGCCTTGTTTTGGAATATATACCATTGATCTTGTGTTAAAGTGGATAGAAGAAGAGATGGGCGGGATTGAAAAAATGGAAGAATATAATATTAAAAAAGCGGATCTTTTATATGATTTTATTGAATCGAGTTCATTTTATAGGACCACAGCAGAGAAAGACTCAAGATCCTTAATGAATCTAACCTTCAGGCTGCCAGGCGAAGACTTGGAAAAGCAGTTTGTTGTTGAGGCGACTGAAAATGGTTTTGGCGGACTTAAAGGGCATAGATCGGTTGGCGGATGCAGGGCGTCTATTTATAATGCCGCAACCATGGAAAGTATTAATGCAATAGTACAGTTTATGGAATCCTTTGAAAAGGAGAATAAATAATGAAAGTTCTTGTCAGCGATAAAATGGGTGAAGCAGGTCTTGAAATTTTTGAAAATCAGGAAGGTATTGAACTTGATGTAAAAACAGGGCTTACTCCGGATGAACTTAAGGAAATTATTGGACAATATGATGCTCTGGCCATCAGGAGTGCCACTAAAGTCACAAAAGAAATCCTTGAAGCAGCTACAAATCTAAAGGTTATTGCAAGAGCCGGAATCGGCCTTGACAATGTTGATATTGATGAAGCCACAATAAAGGGTGTGGCGGTTATGAATACCCCGGGTGGAAATACCGTAACCACAGCCGAGCATGCCATTGCCATGATGATGGCACTGACAAGGAATATCCCACGGGGCACACAATCCATGAAGCAAGGCAAATGGGACAAAAAATTGCTCCAGGGAAGGGAAATCAGTAACAAAACATACGGTGTGATCGGATTTGGTAATATCGGCTCCATTGCCGCTAACCTTGCAAAAGGTTTGAGAATGAAGGTTGTTGTATTTGATCCTAATATTTCTTCCGAGCATATTGAAAAGGCCGGATTTAATTACGTTACTTTAGATGAATTGTATGCACAATCTGATTACATCACCATTCATGTTCCTAAAATGGATGCCACCATTGATCTGCTGGATGCTGAAGCATTTGCTAAAATGAAAGACGGTGTCATGGTCATCAATTGTGCAAGGGGAGGGATTATTAATGAGTCTGCCCTTTATGATGCCATCCAATCCGGTAAGGTGGCAGGAGCTGCCCTTGATGTGTTTTCCACCGAACCTCCCGGAGAGCATCCTTTGTTGACACTTGACCAGGTCATCGCGACTCCTCATCTTGGCGCATCCACCAAAGAGGCCCAGACAAATGTTGCCGTTGCAGCAGCAAACCAGATTATTGCCTACTTGTTGCACGATACCGTCATTAATGCAGTAAATGTTCCATCAGTTACAGGAGAAGTATTAAAGCAACTCAAACCCTTTTTATATCTTGCAGAAAAAATGGGAAAAATGCA
The DNA here is from genome assembly GCF_021107415.1 of Desulfobacula sp. The sequence continues at coordinate 10,664 of NZ_JAIOSW010000063.1, read as the reverse complement.
GGCTCAGATCACCAAGGGCGGGGTCAAGGAAGTTGATATCGAATATATCGGCAAATTTCCTGATCTTGATTTAAAACCCATTACCATAGCAGGAATTAAAGAATTGCTTGCTCAATTTGTTCAGCATGAGGTCAATTCTGTGAACGCGATTTCTCTTGCCAATGAAATGGGAATTAAAATTTCAGAATCTACTTCAAAGGAAGCTGGAAATTTTTTAAATCTTATTCGAATAACCATCGTAACCCAGGAAGCAACCAATATCCTTGAAGGTACTATTTTCGGCAAGGATGATGCCCGAATTGTCAGGATTAATAAATTCCGATTAGAGGTCATTCCCGAAGGACATCTCAGCTTGATTCATAATGTTGACAAACCCGGTTCCATCGGTTCCATGGGTACTACCCTGGGAAAACATAATATTAATATTTCCCGTATGATGGTGGGTAGAGAAGAAGACGGTCAGAGAAATATTATATTCCTGAGAACAGATACCCCTATTCCTTCTGAAGTTGTAAAAGAGATTGAAGAACTGGAGCTTGTCATCCGTATGACAACCTTTGAATTGTAGCGATGGCAGATCCAAAAAGAAAGATACCCTACAACTACACCTCAGCTGATGATGACCAGATAATCAAACATCTTTTTGGATCTAAACTGCTTAAGGTTATTAAAAAACTTGAGCCCAGAAAAGATACCGGCAGATCCTCCAGGCTCCTTTACAGGTTTATGGGGGATCTGTTTATAATTCAAAGAAATCCTTTTCTTTTCCAGGAACTTGTTGAGCATCCAAACCAAAGAACGCGATTGTTTTCTGAATTTAAAAGTGATCTTGCTATTATCGAAAATAATGCCGACCAGGAAGATGTTCTTATTGTTCTTGAACAGTGTAAAATTGAACTGAACAGGCTTTCAAAGAAAATCAAAAGTGTCCGAACCGAGCAAAATCGAATTTCAAAGCATCTGTCACCTATCATTGGCAGGACCAATATTTATTTTGATCCGTTTAATATTACAGCCCACGTAACCGATGCTACTGACTGGCGACTTTATACGCCTGTTGCAGTCCTGCGGCCTTACAAGGAATCCCAGGTGCCAAGGCTTGTAAAAAAAATTGAAAGCTTAGGGCTTCATATCATCCCAAGAGGTGCCGGCACAGGACTGACAGGAGGTGCAACGCCTTTAACACCCACTTGTGTCATGCTCAATACTGAAAAATTGAATCAAATTTCAGATATTGAGTATGAAAAAAATAAAAACGGTAATGAGTTTGCATCCATTACACTTGAGGCAGGCGTTATTACACAGGATGCCATGGCCGCTGCAAAAAATAAAGGCTTTATCTTTGCCACCGATCCGACCAGTTCCTGGGCATGCACTATTGGCGGGAATCTATCAGAAAATGCAGGCGGGAAAACGGCTGTTTTATATGGAACAGATATTGATATTGTGCTTTCCTATAATATTACAATGCCCGATGGGGTGTCTTATACTGTTAAGAGAAAAGATCATCCTTTAAGAAAAATACTTCCCCAGGATACCATTGTTTTTGATATTTATCATCAGGATGGTCAATTGATTCATATGATTACCATAAAAGGAAATCAATTACGTAAAAAGGGCCTTGGCAAAGATGTTACCAATAAGACCTTGAACGGGCTTTTTGGTATTCAAAAAGAGGGATGTGACGGCATTATTACCTCTGCCAGGTTTATTTTGTATCCTGAATTTCAATTTAAAAAGACCTTTTGCATAGAGTTTTTTGGAAATGATATGAGCCAGGCAGGGCTGGTAATCGCAGATATCTCCAACGCATTTTCCAAGACATTTTCAACATTGGGGCCTTCCTTGATGGCGCTTGAGCATTTTGATGAAGAGTATATTAAAGCCATTAAATACAAAACCAAAACATCCGTGGGAGCAAGGCTTATTGCTGTACTTCTCGTTGATATGGTTTCAAATGATAAAGAACAATTGCACACCGGGGTTACAATGCTTGAAACCATACTTGAGCCCTTTGATAAGACAGGTTTAAGTATTGCAAAAGATAGAAGGCAAGCTCAAAGATTCTGGCAGGACAGGAAGCGCTTAGGGGCAATCGCCGCCCATACCAAGGCTTTTAAATTAAATGAGGATATTGTATTGCCCATAGATTCATTGGCCGAGTTTGCAAGGTTTGTCGATCAATATAATATTGAAGAGAAAAAATTCAACCAGGCCCGAATTATTCAAAATATTGTTCAATATCTTGATACGGCAATTCCGCTGGCAGATCCCGAGCTTTTACGAAAAAGGGTGGGCCAGGCAAAGGATCTGGCATACAGGACAAGGAAAAAACTTGAAATTGCTTCAAGGGATGCTCTTGAAGCCTCTATTCACTCTAAAAATTTTTACAGGCAGGTCATTGACAATTTACACGGATATACACTTGTTATTGAAAATGTGACCAAAGTTTATGAAAAAACAAAGTCAAGGCTTATTGTCATTGCCACCCATATGCATGCAGGCGATGGTAATGTACATGTCAATATCCCGGTTTTATCAAATGACCGCCAAATGATGGAAAGAGCCAATAATACAGCAGATAAAATAATGAAAAAGGCTGTCTCTTTGAATGGGGTTGTTTCCGGTGAACATGGGATAGGGATTACAAAATTCAAACACCTTGATCAGGAAAGAATAAACGAATTTACTGACTACAGAAAGAGGGTTGATCCTAACGGATTAATGAATCCCAACAAACTTTTTGACCCGGATATCATTGAAAAAGTATTTACCCCTTCTTTTAACCTTCTTGAGCTTGAAGCAAGGATTTTAAACCATAGCTCTTTATCAAAACTTGCCTTGGATATTGCCAATTGTGTCAGATGTGGAAGATGTAAACCGCAATGTCCGGTTTTTTACCCTGATCAAAACATGTTTTTCCATCCGAGAAATAAGAATTTATCCATTGGTGCATTGATTGAGGCATTGCTCTACATTACCCAGCGGACACAATCCATCGGTTTTAAAATCCTTAAAAACATAGAGCAAATTGCAGATCATTGTACGATCTGCCACAAGTGTTTTATTAAATGCCCGGTCAATATTGATTCCGGAAATATCGCTATTAAAGAGCGGGATATCCTTCAAAATATGGGATTCAAGCATACATCTCCGGCAACAAATGTAACCCTTAAATACCTTTCTACTAAAAATAAAATTCTAAATCCAGTTATGAGAACCTCTCTTCTTGGTATTGGAGGAACACTCCAACGCACAGCCACAAGTGTTTTATCTCCGCTCAAAAGAGTAAAGGGTGTGAAACTGAATGGATTTTTACAATTGCTCAAATCACCCATAGTAAAATCTGATTTTGGAACCTTAAGGGCTTTTCTACCCACTGCAAATAAAAATCAAGCCCTTGTTCTTGAACCTGAAGGAAATGTCCATTCAAGTGTTTTTTATTTTTCCGGGTGTGGAAGTGAAAGGGTATTTTCAAAAATATCAATGGCTTCAATTCTCCTTTTATTAAAAAATCATAAAAGGGTTATCTTACCACCGCCGTACATGTGTTGCGGGTATCCCTTTTTTGTCAATGGCAAAAGAGAAGAGTATGACAGGATTGCACTTGAAAATATTATTATTCTGACTCAGATAAGAGATATGTTCAGGGATCTGACATTTGATGCCTGCATCGTCAGCTGCGGGACTTGTATGGAATCTCTCAACGACATCAATATTACCAGGATATTTGACTGCCCGATTCAAGATATTTCAGAATATGTACTCAATACGGATCAAACAATACAAATGAATCAAAATTATCTCTACCACACTCCCTGTCATGATTCTCTAAAGGACAATGCAATGGTATTGTTGAAAAAATATTTAAAGAGCAACAGCATTCAAAAAGTTCCTTATTGCTGCTCTGAAGCCGGAACAATGGCACTTTCAAGGCCGGATATTACCAATGCAATGCTGGAACGAAAAAAACATGCAATGAGAAAAGAAAACACAAACAATGGATTGAAAATATTAACCAACTGCCCGTCATGCATACAGGGGCTTGGACGGCATCAAGATCTAAACTTGCAACCCATCCATCTTGCACAGGAACTTGCTTTTCTTAAGGAAGGAAAAAACTGGGAAAGAAAATTGAAAACTCTTGTACGTCAAAATGAGGTTGTTACTTTTTAAAATGAACCTTGTCCTTTTGGAAAATAAAGATTTTATTGATGATGTGCATATCGTACTGAAAGGAAGGCGGTTTAAGCATTTGATCTCGGTAAACAAGGTGATGAAAAACCATCGATTGGTCTGCGGCCTTTTAAATGATAAGATTGGTATGGGTTTGATTACAAAAATATCAAATGATTTTCTTGAGATGGAAATCCTTCTTGACAATGACCCGCCTAAGCCTTTGCCTTTAACACTATTGTTAGCGTTGCCAAGACCGAAAATGCTCAAGCGAATTATAGAGAATGTTACAAGTCTGGGAGTTAAAAAAATTTATCTGATCAATTCCTGGAGAGTGGAAAAAAGTTTCTGGCAAAGCCCATTGCTTAAAGAAGATCAGCTTAGAAAATATATGATTCTGGGACTGGAACAAAGCCGTGATACAGTATTACCTGAGATTTATCAAAAAAGATTTTTTACTCGATTTGTAAATGAGGAATTGCCCGGGATTATAAAAAACAGTTTGTGTGTCACAGCCCATCCTAAAGCTTTAAAAATTTGTCCATCAGGTGTAAATAAAGAGATAATACTTGCAATAGGCCCGGAGGGAGGGTTTATTGATATTGAAGTGGAAACCCTGGAAAAACAGGGTTTTTTCTCATATCATATTGGACAAAGAATTTTAAAGGTTGAAACCGCTGTAACCTATTTAATTTCACGATTGTATTCTTAAAAAGAGGAACAACAGATGAAAGATAAAAAGAAAATCGATAAAGAACGGCAAATGTCTTATGATAGTTTGCCTCCAAGTGTTAAAGAGAGTTTGACCGAGGAAGAAAAAGAGATGTTTCTTTTATCAGAGCAATGGCCGGATTCTTTGTTTGAAAAACTGGAAGAATTCATCATAACCTGAAGGTCACACGTAACCTGAAGGTCACACGTAAAAGATTAAAATTGACAGCAGCCTTTATAGGTTTTAGAATTGTTTGTATAAAATCTGTTTTTAAGAGGTTGTACATGAGCAAGACACCAGAAAAGAAAATTCATTACGAAAAATATGTTAAGTATGCTCAGATACTTGAAAAAACAAAATGGGCCAATGAATTTTCCTGGGATCATATTCGTAATATCTGCAATTATATTCATCCGGTAAGTGCAAAAAAAGGGGCGGTTGTTTTTAAGGAAGGCAATAAAGAAGAAAGTCTCGGGATTATTGTAAAAGGATCAATTGATATTTTAAAGCAAAGTGATAATGAAATTAAAAAGGTTGCTACCCTGAAAAGCTCTCAGACTTTTGGAGAGATGGCCTTGATAGATGGAGAGCCCAGATCTGCAACGGGAGTGGCCGCCGAAGACTCCGTTATTTTTTTTATATCAAAAGAAAACCTGGTGGAGTTAGCTTCAGATCATCCCAAATTAGGATTTCAGCTTTTATGGAAAATTTCGAAATTGATCAGTCAACACCTTAGAAGAACAACGGGTAAACTAGTAGACTATATGGAAAAATAGGCACTATTTTTTGGGGACATCTACTTTCAAAATTAAAGTATGCTTTAAAATTTTATTCCATGACATTTTTAACAGTTCAACAGATTTTGAAGCTCCAATTTCAAGACTATTCTTATAATTTTCTGAAACGGCAACAATTTTTTGACCGATAGATTCACCTGTCATGGAAAATTCAATACCACACAGTTCATTTGAGAATGCACAAATATAACGTTGGAGATCATCCATAGTGAGTCCGGTTTTGACAACATTAAATTCTATGACAGGTTTCATGGCAGAAATGATAGAAGAGGGTAAATTCCATTTAGATATAACATATCGGCCTAGTTCACTATAGGAAATTCCAATAATGTGTTTGGAAGCCTGTTCCCTTGTAAGGCTGTTTTCATCTACATATATTTCAATATTAATAAAGACTTCCGGTGAAAATAAAGCAACCAGATATTCACCGAAATCATAAAGCATGGCACTGATTTGAATAGCTTCAGCATCTTTTATGCCCTCATCAATTGCAATTTGACGTGCAATGATACTTCGCTGCAGTGCTTTTAATGTTTTGTTTTTTAAGATCTTAATGTTTGCGATATCCTGCATTAATTCATAAATTTTTAGACTGGCAGCCGCAAGTTTTATTTCTTCTGTGCCTAAGATGATCATTGCTTCTGAGATGGTTGCGATTCCCTTATGTGAGAATTGGCCGTAAAATGAAGAATTCACAAGTTTCAACAGCTTAGAAGTGAGTGCGACATCCTTTAGAATAACATTAGCTATGTCATTGGCAGATGAATATTTCATTTGCAATATTTCATTTACATCTCTTATTTGACTGGAAAAAGATAAAAAGGAGTCTTCATCAAGGATTTTTTTTAAAATTTCTTTAACAAAAGTTTTGTAATTTATTATATCTCTACCCAGGTTTGAATGGCCCGAAAAAACAGAATGTTTGTTTACTCTGGATAAATCTATCAAATCCAATTCGATACCTGCATGGGGCGTTGCAGAATCAGTCATTATTTCTCCAAAATATAAACAAAATAAAAACAAAACTTGAAAAACCTTTTAGTTCAGCAATATAATATTTAAATAATAATCTTTTTTTTAACCCTTTTCAATGGATTTGTACAAACACAAAAGGTCTTGATATCGATAAAACAAAAAATATATTTAAGGATCTTAGAATACAAATTGAAAAAAATCGGTCTGCCTTTTCCAATTATAATATGGTCAGGATGAGAGAGGCTATTCGCTATTTGACCCCGGAAAAACTGGAAATTTTTATTAAGATACCCTTCCTTTTGCACATCAATTTTCCAGAGTATCCTGGGTTTATTGATAATAAGGTTTTATCCCATGGTATTTGGAATTTTGAAAATTCCGGGTTTTATAAAGAGGTCCTAAAAACAAAAATCTTTCCAAAATCCGTCATTGAAAATATTAAAATTGACAGGCCGTCAATTCTCGGGTTCTATCATATCGGAAGCCTTGGAACATTTACCCAGTCTATTGGTTCGGATTTTGATTATTGGGTAATAATAGATAAAAAGAAATTTTCCAAAGAACGCTACGCTATCCTTGAAGAAAAACTTGATGCCATATTGAAATACAGCAGAGAAGCATATGAGCAGGAAGTTACTTTTTTTATAATGGATCAAAAGGATATTAAGAACAATTGTTATGCTTTGTTTAAAGGTGAGGAAACGCTTACGGCATCAAAGATATTTTTAAAGGAGGAGTTTTACAGAACTTTTTTAATGATAGCCGGTAAAATTCCTATATGGTCTGTTTTGCCGGGACCACAGGAATCAAAAAAAAACACGGTCTTTAATACGGATGGAATTACAGCGCAGATTTTATCCATGCATGACGATTTGATCGACCTTGGGCAGATAGATTCCATACCCATTGAAGATGTATTAAAAGGCCTTTTATGGCAGATTTGTAAATCCGGATCAGATCCTGTTAAAGCCCTGATCAAAGCCACCATGGTTTTCAGTTATGGGTTTGGTCAAACAGCGAATCAATGCTTGCTGTGTGAAAAGATAAAGCAGGGATATTCAAAAGCCGGGATTGATGATTATGATGTTGATCCATACAAGGCTGTATTTGATAGAATTCTTGAATTTCATAAAAGAGAAGATCCCAAAGTGTTTAATTTGATAAAAAATGCCATTTTTTTCAGGTTATGCGAATATCCTGATGTTAAGATGCCCAATAAAAATACACCTAAACGGCTTTTGTTGAATAAGTATATACGCACCTGGAAATTAAGTAAGGATCAGGTGGAAAAGCTTTTATCCTATTCAACCTGGTCAGAGTCGGAAAAACTGCTTTTGGAAAAAACATTTATCCAAAGGCTTGCCCAAATGTATAACCATGCCATTGAGGAAACAAATAAAACAAAGCATCTTCTTAACATGGAAACAGAAAAAAGAAACTGGACCATATTAAGAAATAAAACCAGGGAGAGGCTGGGAAAAAGTTCTAATAGAATTTCTGAATGTTCAACATATTTAAAACGAAGAAATATTTTGCGTCTGGACATAATCAAAAAATCAGATTCATGGGAACTTAATGTTGTGACCCAAGCCGGTAAAAAAATAGATCGGCTTTATAACCATTCGCACTTGTTGGGTGTTTGGGGCTGGATTTTGGAAAATCAACTTTACCGAAGACATACGGCGACAATTGCGCTGGATGCAGATTTAAAGCTGTTTAAAGCAGGAAACAACCCCATTGATATGGACAAAATGTATATGGTATTTCAACCATTAAAGCCGTTGTCTGATAATTGCTATGAAAAAGAATCATCATGGTCAAAGATGATGATTCTTTTGTTGTATGATAAAAATATTATAAATACGGCTGAGTTCCTGATTTCAAATACCTGGGGAGAGTTATTTTTTGACAGGATTGAGTTTGTTCAAAAAATCAATAAAGAAGACCACTGCAATCAAATAGCCGAGTTCATGTTAAAGTATTCAGGTCAAAGTCTAAGATTTTTTATTTATCAATTATCCGATACCCATGATCCAAAGATTGTCTATCAACTTAAAAAAGCATATAATGATTTGGCTGATACGGATGGGAAAGCGATAAGCACAAGGAAAAAACCATATTTGGACAGGCTATAGGTGACTGGATGGATGATAAGCAGATTCTGCTAGTTGACGATGACAAGAACAGATTAAATCAACTGGATAAAGTCATCAGAACATTGGGGTTTAAACAGGTGTTGCTGACAGATGGCGCAGATAATGCCTGGGTGGTGATGAAAAATAAGAAAATTGACTGCATTATTTGTGCCTATGAAATGAAAGAAATGTCCGGTCCTGCATTGCTCAAGATTATCAGGCAAGAAGATACTTCATCTGATATTCCTTTCTTTTTAACAGACAAGGCATTTACAAAAATAAAAGTAATAAAGGCAGGGCAAATCGGTGTAACAGGTCTTTTTGTGATACCGTATGATGGAAAAGTAATGAGCCGGAAAATAGTGTTGGCCCTTGAAAATCCTAAAGAGCCTGTGGTCCAAAAAACTCAGGAAGCATTTGATCATGGACTGCAATTAATAGAAAAAAAGGAATATGGTAAGGCTTTAGAAATTTTTTCAACACTTGTTAAACAAAAAGATAATCCGGAATACTATTTTAATATTGGATATATTAAGACATCACAGGGAAAGCATGGCGAAGCAATTGAGGCTTTTTCCATGGCAACACGATTGGACAGGCTTTTTGCCAAAGCTTATGAAGAGATGGGAAGGGTTTATAAGCTTATGGGAGATCTCGTAAAGGCAGAAGAATATATGCAGCTGGCTGCAGAAATTTATATGGATACGGATAAAATCGGATCTGCAGAAGAGATCCTCAATGAAATTCTTGAATCAGGGATGAATTCGCTAAATGTATTTAATTCACTTGGAGTTTTGTATCGTAAAAAAGGGGATTCAAACGCTGCTCTTACCCAATACAAAAAGGCCCTGAAAGTACATCCGGATGAACCCTATATTTATTATAATATCGGAAGACTTTACCTGGATATGAAAGAGACGACAGAAGCAAAACATTCTTTTCAACAGGCACTTGAAAAGGATCCGGGATTTAAAGAGGCCAAACAGGTTATAAAAGCCATTGATCTTGGTGTTGTTTAATCGTATCAGCCATTGTTTTCTTTTTTTTTTTCTTCAAGATATTCCCACCTTTCATAAAGAATATGTGCCTGTTCCTGTGCCAGTTTAAGCAGAGAACAATAGTGTTTTATTTTTTCAGGATCATTCATAATTTCAGGTTGTCCAATTTTATCTGTTAACCCTTCAACCTCGTCTTCAGCAGCTAAAATTTTTTCTTCAATATGGTCCAGCTCATATTTGTCTTTATATGAAAAATTTAAGGAAGTTTTGGGTCTTCTTTTTTGGGTTTTTTTTATTTTTTTAGGCTTTTCAAGCGTGTTTTGACGAAAGTTCAGAATTTGATTGAAATCCTTAAAGAACAGCGCATCAGAGCCGGGATCAAGATATAAAATTCGATGGCAGACCTTGTCCATAAGAAAACGGTCATGGGAAACGATAACAACCGCACCCGGGAATCCTTTTATACTGTCTTCAAGGACTTCCAGGGATAAGATATCAAGATCATTGGTGGGTTCATCCAAAAGAAGGATATCGCAAGGAGTCAGCATAATATTGGCAATGATGATTCTTGCCTTTTCACCGCCGGACAGCCTTTTAACCGGCATATCAAGCTGATCCGGCATAAATAAAAATCGTTTTGCCCAGGTCACCACATGGATGGAGTGTCCCTTGTAATTAACACTGTCTCCACCACCCGGGTTGAGGGCTTCTTTTAAACTTAATTCAAGGTTTAATTTAGAACGATTTTGATCGAAAACAGCAATTTTTAAATTTTCAGCCCATTGAACCTTACCTTCATCCGGGAGGATTTTTTTTTCAAGAATGGATAAAAACGTAGACTTGCCGCTGCCGTTTTTCCCAACAACACCGA
>NZ_JAIOSW010000331.1 GCF_021107415.1 Desulfobacula sp. | reverse complement strand
TATAATCTGGTGTCCTTGTTTGCATGCTATTTCTATGTATCCTGGTTTAAAATTGTGAAAAAAATTGTTGTAGTTTCCTCAACAAACCGCACCTATCCCGGTAATTTATGTTCAATATCTGTTATCTGTAATCCTATCAAAAGTAAACCCTTCCATGAAGAATCAGCCACTTGTGGTTCATGTTCCATAACAGGATCGGGTAATCCACCTGCGTCTTGCAATGTTGTTGCATCCGGGGCAGTGTCGGTTCCTGCACGAATTATACCCTTTCTCCATGTGGCCGCAGGCATCACAGATTGTCCAGTAGGTTCCGAATTCACCGCACCGGCAGTGTTCAATGTCATACATGACCTTGTATTGCCGGGGATGCAGCCGGTATTTTATTCCCTGAAGATGTCCCCAATATCAGGGCTTGATTCCGGCTTGTCTGGAAGTTATGAATGACTGTCTTGAGTTTTATTCATATTTAATAATGGACGATTCTGTCTTACTGCTTGTTATTGCAATTGCCTAGGAGATAAGGGGGGAGCAAGGCCATTGCAAGATTTATGACAGGCGTGGCATTTGCGCTTTTTGCAAATGACATGACTCGCGTAAATCTTGCGGCATTGCTCCCCCGTTCTCCGGTCAAATAACCTAATACCTGCGGGGAACCTAAATTTTAAAAACTTTCAAGCTTGCATTTGAAATTACTTGTCTGCCGATAGGTTTAATGTAACGATCAAGCTAACCAGCGGCAGATATATTTCTAAGATTTTATGGTAAGCTCAAAAAGCGGTTAACTGCGAATTTATAAAAAATGCCCCGGTTTTAGCCGTCTGAGTTAAACGCCTGGTTCGGAGTCATTTGATGACATTGTAATTCTGTCGCTTCAATCCGCTCATAAAACAACTCCATTCTCCTCAAAATGTTTCATTAATCCATATATCCTTTCAATATAAACGACAATATGACCAAGATTGGCAACCACTATGTCTTGGTTTGGTTCAGGTACAATATTCGGATGGCCTACCTGATTTCTGGTAATTCGGCAGAATTGAAAGGTATTCCCAATTATTATATTTAGATCTTGGGATAAAATTGGATCCGTTGGTTTATTTTTACAACCTGAATATGACTTTATGAATTCGTCATATTTAATAGAAATCATCCGATTATTAACTCTATTTCTAAATTTTTCTTGATTCCTTACGTTTTGAATATTTTCAGCAAATTTTTCAATAAGAAGCAATATGGCTTTTTCGGATGCGGCTCCTATCATAAAAGTTGCAGCGAGTAGAGAATTCGCATAATAGATACATTTGCTCGCCTCAGTGATAAAATCAATGATTACTGGATCACATTCTGGAACTTTTTCTAAAAGAATAGTTTTAAATCTATTGACATCAATTACGGATGGCTCTCCACTATCAGTTCTTGTGCTTTCCACAATTTCAAGTTCGTTTATGCAAACTTTAAATAATTGAATTACTCTTTCTTTAAGTTCATTATATTCGTCTTGCCTGTATAGATCAGAGGCTATACTGTCAAGCATATATTCTACATCAAGGTTTTCAATTATTTTTTTTAATTGATTTAAGCTTTCATGGCTATCACCAAACAATTTTGATAATAGCATAATGGTATGGTCCATCCATTCTTGAAAATTACCTTCAAAGAAGGATAAGCTATCGATTCTTTCCTGTATTATTTCTATTGCTCTTTTCATTTCAATTCTCAAAGCTCACTATGTTATTATGACACTCTGAACAGTGTTAATAAGTGGATATTTTCCATGCTATTGACTGTAATAGATTTCAAGATTTTCCACCTATCACTAATAATTAAGTTTAAAACATGGAAATCTTTTCCATTTGTGACCTTTTAAGTTCCAATTTTCCACTTATCATGGTATAATCGCTTCTAATATGGAAAGTCAACCAAAATTTTATCCCGACCCAAAGTTAAAATTAATGGACCAGATCCGCGAGGTTCTGCGGTACCATCATTACGCTTACCGCACTGAACAAACCTATTGTCAATGGATATTGCGTTATATCCGTTTCTTCGACGGTAAAACCCATCCCCGGGATCTCAGTTCCCATCATATCGAGCGTTTTTTGTCAGATCTGGCAGTCAAACGAAAGGTGTCAGCATCCACCCAGCGCCAGGCTCTCAACGCCCTTGTCTTTCTTTATCGTGAGGTGCTCGATATCCCTTTGGACAGAAAGATTCAACCCATTCGTTCAAAAAAAAACCCCAAACTGCCCACTGTACTCGGTAAAGAGGAAATCAAGAAGTTTTTCCAGTATATTGAGAGGACCCACGCATTGATGGCAAAGCTCCTGTATGGTTCCGGCTTGCGACTAATGGAGTGTGTGCGGCTGAGAATCAAGGACGTAGATTTTGACCGTAAAAGGATACATGTGCTGGGTAAGGGGGAAAAATGGCGAAGCACCATCCTGGCCGAGCCGATAATTCTTGAACTGAAAAGGCATATAAAACAGGTAAAGGTATTGCATCACCTGGATCTTGAAGAGGGTTTCGGGGAGGTGTACATGCCAGGTGCCTTAGCCGGAAAGTATAATAATGCTGCCATGGAAACCCGGTGGCAATATGTTTAAAGTTAAAAATTGATTAATATGGAATAAAGATGCGGATCTATGCTGTAGCCGACATTCACGGCAAGACTGAGAAGATAGAAAGAATAAAGGCTGTTATCTCGCTGGAAGCTCCTGATATTCTTGTGCTTGCCGGGGATATCACAAACTTTATTTCCCCGTTGAAAACTTTTGAACAGCTAAAGGATATTGATATCCCCATTTTTGGTATCCGGGGAAACTCGGATCTGAAACGTGTTGAACGGCTTTTGGTGGGACAGAAAAACACAAGTCTTTTGAACCATATACCTGTGACATATCCGGATGGCCGGTTTCTTGGCCTTAACGGCACCATACCTTTGCCATTTCTTTCAAAAATATGTTTCAAGGAGACTCAACGCCTTGATAGCCTTAAACATAGCATCACCCCGGAGACAATCCTGGTTGTCCATCCGCCACCCAGGGGTATTTGTGATAAAGTGGGAAACAGGTTCAGTGCCGGAAGTTTCCACTTAAAAACATTGATTGAAAACCACCCGCCATTAATGGTGTTATGCGGCCATATCCATGAACAGGCAGGATATCAATTTTTTAAAAACATTCTGGTTGTCAATTGTGCAATGAATAAAAAATTTGGCGGTGCGATCATTGATTGCAGTAAAGGGTTGCCTTTAAAGATAAAAATGGTAATAAATGACAGATAAACTAATAAAGGAAAAAAAAATGTGTGAATCCAATGTATATTTAAGAAAAGATGATGATGAAAAACTAATCATGGAAAATGTGGCAGCCATAACACCAGTTGCAGAAAATACATTTCTTTTAAAAGGCCTATTGGGAGAAAGTATGGAAGTCAAGGCCATTATTGAAGACATCAATCTTATGGGACATAAAATCATCTTAAAAGCCCTGTAATGAATGTGTTTTTCGATTGTCAGTAAAAAGACAAGCGCCATATTCTTATATAAAGGCTGTGTGAAATTTTCGTACAGCCTGTTCTTTTTTTGTCAAATATCAAACAATAATTGTCCCAATTTAGAGAAAGCAATAGCTTCCATACCAAGAAAATGAGGCCTTTTCCCTATAAATCCATCGTTCCTGTTATGGCATAAGATTTGCTTCAAAACTCCTTATAATTAAACAGGTTAATAGGTTTTAGAATTAATAAAACCATAAACTGAATCATTCAAACCTATATGGAGAATATTCTGAACAGACAATTACTTAAAATCAAAATAAAAAATAGAAGAAAATTAAAAGATTCTTCATCATCTCAAGGGGATTATAAGACAATAGAGGTTTGATAAAATCATGTTTGCCGGAACGCTTAAAACCTTTTCAATCACCAGTCTGATACAGGTCTGCTATAATGACAGCAGCAGCGGCACTATTGCATTCAGTAGGGAAAAAGCGGTGGTCGGTAAAATCGGATTTGAAAACGGCAGTATTGTTTATGCAGATTTTTTAGGAACCAAAGGCATTGATGCTGTAAGGCAGCTGGCGTTACTGGAAAAGCTGGACTTTAAATTCGATGAAAGAATTATTTTGCCTGAAAAAAATATCAATGTGGATATCAATTTTCTTTTGATCGATTGTTCTAAATGCAAAGATGAGGCCAGAGAATACATCGATAAAATAGGGGCTATGTTTTCTATTAAATACAATACCGATCATGTAATTATTTATGAATATCGGCATTCTTTTTTTTCATGTCCTGAAATTTTCAATATTAAATATTTTGAAGCCTTTGACGGCAGGAATTTTATGGTCGTATATTTGGACAAAAATATACATGCGCGGATAGAACTGTTGTTCGAAAAAAAAATACTTACAAATGATCTATTAATGTTTATGAAAAGTAAGGATATTCTCCAATGATTCCCAGGTTTGATACTTATTATACTAATTTTCATTCACGCTTCCTTAATATCATGACTGGAAAAAACGAACATTCAAATATATTGGCAGATTATGAAATCAAAGACTAACCGATCACCGGCATTTAATTTTGTGGAAGCAAATCATTTTATAAAAAGCGTTATTATCCACAACAATAACAAAACCACCTATTTCCCGAATATTAAAAAGGAAAAAAAACTATACTTTGATAAAATCATTGCTCAACACAAAAAGAGTGCTCCAGGCTCTCACCTGCTATTGTACACCCAAGAAGAATATATTTATCTTTATAAAAATAGAGAAACAATTTACATCTGTGAATGCACCAATAATATCAGTGTGTCTCAGGTAAAAATGGAATTTGATATTTTTATTGAAGACTCGAATAAACAGGGCAAATTCCCCAAATTTCTTACATCATTTTTTGACCGTTAAGGAGGGATACATATGACCAAGCAATCAATAAAGCTATTGCCGGTGAAGGAATCAATAACACTGACACCTTCGGAGTGGTCTGTTATTGCCATGTTTAATAAATATCCTGACCTGGACGAACTCAAATCAAAATTTAATGTAAATGCGGGTCAGCTTAATGCTGTTCTGGAAAAACTACAGGCTAAAAAAGCTATTAAGATAATCCAAATCCAGTCACCGCCTTCTGTTGAAATACCCTCCTTTTTCTGGGGAAAACTTGAAAAAGAACTTTCCAAATGCATCGGCCCGATTGCTCCACTGGTTTTAGACGACAAGATAGAAGAACTTAACAGATCCAGAGATAATTTCCCTCATAAAATGCTGTACAGCCTTGTGGAAAAGGTGGCAACAGAAATTGACTCCCCAGCGGGGAAACAACAATTTCAAAAGATAATGCTGGGACTCATAAAACAATACTAAGGGAAGAAACAGGGCAGCCGTCTGATGAATTTGCAATGCGTATAGATGGAATGGGGACAATCCCCCTTGGTGATTCACTACTAAAGGAGATATAGTATGAATATAACATGTAACAAATGTGGTGCCACTTATAAAATTGATCCAAACAAAATAATCGCTCCAAGAGTCAGATTTAAATGCAAAACATGTGGTAATCATATAAGCATCCATAAGGACCAAATTATCTCAGATGCATCTTCTCAGGCATTCACCTTACAACCGGAAGTCAGCCATGAACCTGCTGATGCAGCTGAAACTAAAATCAAGGGATTCGGTATCCGGTTTAAATTATTTTTCTTTTTGATTATCCTGATTGGCATTTTTGGCCTGCAGGCTTATTATCTGATTTTGCAACTGAATAAAACAGCAGACCGATTTGGAAAACAGGGAACCCAAATTATCAAAGAAATGGCAGAAAATGATATCATGAAAACTGCCCGGTCTGTTGCAAAGCAGGTAAAACTGTATATAGAAGCACATCCGGAGCTTACAAAAGAACAGTTTATGACTGATCAGCAGTTCCAGCAGATTGCCGTTCAAAAAGTTGGAAAAAAGGGATATACTGCCTTATATGGAAAAGAATCCGATGGAAAATGGCGAACCAGGGCCCATATCAGACCCAACATCTGTGCTCCGGCATTGGATGATATGGCCAAGCTTAAGAAACCCTTAGGAGTAAATTTTCCTGAATTCTGGAACATTTTAACGGCGGTAAAAAGTGAACAACCGTCAAAGGGATACTATAAATGGCAGGAAAAAGACAAATCTTTCAAGAACAAATATATGGCCTGCGTTAATGTCACGGGAACCCGGTTTAACATTGCCAGCACAACCTATATGGATGACTTTACCGAACCTATGCAACGCCTGGAAAGGGAGAGCAGGGCAATTGCAAAAGCTGAAACTATTAAAAGTGCCATTCTGAGTTCTGTTATTATACTTATTATTGCCATTATTGTATTTATTTTTGGCGGTAGATTGACAGCTAATATTAAATACCTGTCCGAAATGACAGACCGGATCAGCCTTGGAGATCTAGATGCCTTGATTGAAATTCGATCAAAAGATGAGCTGGCAGTGTTAGCGGAATCCATATCAAGGCTCCAGCAGAGTGTAAAGCTATTCATGCAAAGGCTATACAAAAAATAATGAGTAAATTTTCAGACTATCTTCAGGCTATTTCCCAGGTTAATGGTCTGGTCAACGGTCAGGCCAATGGCCTTGGAAATAACCGAAAAGTTCAATGGCTGTTCCATTGTGGAATGCTGTTTTCAAGTAAGGATAAATGGTGGGGGGATTTCAAATTTCGACATTGTCCCCATGAAGGAATAGACATTACTTATTACAGAACGAATCCGGATGAAATACATAGCTTTGATGATTCCATTAAGGTTCCGGCCATGGACGACGGCATTATTTTAAATATCTGTGATGATTTTCTGGGTCAGACCCTTGTGGTGGAACATGAGAATTCAATAGTTTTCAATAGGCGAATTATTTTTGCATATGCCCATATCATCCCTGAAAAGAATTTAAAAGTGGGCCATATCATCAAAAAAAAGGATGTCATTGCAAGGGTGTGTGATACTAATAGAAATCCACAATTGCCGCCCCATCTTCATTTTTCCTGCTTTGAAGTCTTAAAAAAGGTGCCGCCGGAACATCTCAATTGGGACCTGTTTTCAAAAAATCTTGAAGTTAATCTGATTCATCCGGTTTCCCTTTAGGGGCAAATTTGAAATTTGTCCCTAATCATGAGTATTTTAGGCTGTTTATTATTAAAAGAACAATTGAAAAAAAAGAAAATTTAATCTATGATCACAAAAACTTAAGCGTTTACAATACAAAATGGAATATGGAGTGGATAAATGAAAAAAATTAAACTTCTTTTGTGGCTGATTATTTTAGGTTTGCTTGGGATCTTAATTTACCAGAATTTAGATTATTTTATGGCAACTAAAGCATTAAAATTTGATCTTAAGGTTGCTTCCTGGAACTGGACAATACCGGAAATTCAAAATATTGCCTACTTTGGAATTTGCTTTCTTTTGGGCCTTATTCTGGCCGGGCTCAAAGGGTTTGTGGTAAGTTTTAAATTAAGCAAAGAAATCAAGACAAAAAATGTTGCCATCACATCCCTTAAAGAACAGGTGAATACCTTAAAGACTGAACTCGAAGTGTTTCAGCATGATCCTTATATTAAAAGACAGCTGGAAGAAAAAACGATTGCCGAACAGTCTGCACCAGACCAATCTATACCGGACCAGCCTGCACCAAAAGAGTCTGTATCGGATCAGTCTGAAAACAACCATGAAAAGGATGATAAATCCGGCACTGCTGATTGATTCTGCTTAGACAAAGCTAGCACATGAACAAAAAAAAAAATACTCCCATGATGGAGCAATACCTGGCCATCAAAGAATCATATAAAGATACAATTTTGTTTTACCGAATGGGGGATTTTTATGAAATGTTCCTTGAGGATGCAAAAAAGGCAGCTTCTATTCTGGAAATCGCCTTAACCTCCAGAAATAAAAATGATGCCGCCCCAATTCCCATGTGCGGGATTCCCTTTCGGGCTGCTGACAATTATATTGCCAAACTCATTAAAAACGGATGCAAAGTTGCCGTGTGCGAGCAGATGGAAGATGCTGCGGTAACCAAGGGGTTGGTAAAAAGGCAAGTGATCCGGGTCATAACCCCGGGCATGATTTTAAATGAAGAACTACTGGATAAAACCACCAACAACTTTCTTTTAGCCCTGTCAAAAACAAGGGACGTTGCCGGCATTGCCTATCTTGATATATCAACCGGGACCTTTAAAACCACCCAGGTGCAAAGCAGACAGTCAAAAATACCCTTGGAACTGATTGATGAGGCTTTAAAGGTTGATCCCAAAGAAATCCTTTTACCGTCCAATTTTGAAAAAGACCCGATTTATAGGCATATCCGGCACGCTTTTAGCGGAAGACAAATCACCTATCTTGATAAAACTAATTTTCATGTTGAAGAGGCAAAGGAAAGGCTTTTAAGTAAATTTAAAACCAGGAGCCTTGAGGGATTCGGTGCAGAGAATCTTTTTGCATCCATTTCTGCCGCGGGCGCCATCCTCTCTTATGTTCAGGACACCCAGATGCAGGATATCAACCACATTTTTCAAATCACACCCTATGACCTGAAAAATTTTATGGTAATAGATGACAGGTCCTGCAAAAATCTTGAGATTCTTACCAATATACAAACCCTGGACAAAAAAGGAACCCTAATCCATGTGCTGGATCGGACAGTCACTGCCATGGGATCAAGACTGATCAAGACCTGGGTCAGATATCCGCTGATTGATAAAGATAAAATCTGCCAACGCCTGGATTGCATAGAAGAAATCACAAAGGCTTCCCATATTCATCAATTGATCATTAGCCACTTAAAATCAGTATATGACCTTGAACGTCTTGGCAGCAAAATTTCCATGGGCCAGGGGAATGCCAGGGATATGATCGCTCTTAAAAACTCTTTAAAAAGACTTCCCCTTCTTTTTAAGGAACTTTGTCTGTTTAAAAGCCCTTTACTCAATGGAAAAGATCTTGAAGATCAGGAAATGATTTTAAAAGAGCTGGGTTCACTTGCCGATTTGATCGAAGAAGCCATCAGGGAAAATGCGGGTCATCTGCTCAATGAAGGCGGTTTAATTAATGATGGTTATAACCCTGAACTGGACGAACTATTATTAATTTCACGGGATGGAAAATCATGGATTGCAAAAACCGAGGCCACGGAAAAAGAAAAAACCAAACTGTCTTCTCTCAAGATTAAATATAATAAAGTCTTCGGCTATTTTATCGAAGTATCCAGAGGTCAGTCAAATTCGGTTCCGGATCATTATATCAGGAAGCAGACCCTTGTGAATGCCGAAAGATTCATTACCGATGAAATGAAACAGGTTGAGTCCACCATATTGAATGCCCAGGATAAACGAAATGCTCTGGAATACAAAATTTTCTGCATAATCAGGGACAAGGTTATTTCAAAAGCAAATTTTATTCTTAAAATGGCGGATTTTATTGCGAATATTGATGTCCTTCAGGGGCTTGCCCTTGCAGCATCAGAAAATGGATATACAAAACCTGTCATCAATGAACACAATACCATTTCCATTGAAGACGGACGGCATCCTGTGGTAGAAAAACTGATCAAAGGAGAACGCTATGTTCCCAACTCCATTGAAATGGATGATGTTGAGAACCAGATCCTGTTAATCACCGGCCCCAACATGGCAGGAAAGTCAACAGTATTAAGGCAGGTTGCCCTGACCGTCTTAATGACCCAGATGGGATCATTCGTTCCTGCTCAAAAAGCATCTCTTGGCATTGTGGACAGAATATTTACACGGGTAGGCGCCCTTGACAACCTCTCATCGGGCCAGAGTACATTCATGGTGGAAATGGAAGAAACCGCCAATATCGTTAATAATGCCACACAAAAAAGTCTGATCATACTTGATGAAATCGGAAGGGGAACCAGCACTTATGATGGTATGAGCATTGCCTGGGCAGTTGCCGAACACCTTCATGATCTAAATAATAAAGGGGTTAAAACACTTTTTGCCACACACTACCATGAATTGACAAAATTAGAAGAGACAAAACCCAGAATCAAAAACTTTAATATAGCCGTCAAAGAATTCAATGATAATATTGTGTTTTTGCGACGGCTGGTTAAGGGCGGAACCAATAAAAGCTATGGTATCCAGGTTGCCAGGCTTGCCGGCATGCCGGACATTGTCATTAACAATGCAAAACATATATTATCCAACATTGACAAAAACAACTCGGATGTCCCCAAACCACTACCAAAAAGACCCAGGAAAAAGGGTAAAAAGAGAAAAGAAAAGGATGACAATCAGATGGAATTATTTAACCATAATGAACAATCCATCAAAAATATATTGGAAAAGATTGATATTTCAAGTATGACTCCCCTTGAAGCGATTAATTTGTTAAATGACTTAAAACAAAAAAGTATTAAATAGGATATGGCCAAGCTTAAGACATCCATACTGCCACTATATTTCATTGCTATTATATTTACAGGCATTTTTGTTTTGACAACAACCGGGTTTGCCGACAGTGCAAAACAAAAATACCTTATAGCAGATTCCTGCTACAAAAAGCTTCGACAGTCTTCTGCCAAACAAAAAAAGGTGACTGAATGGTTTAATTGTATCAGCAGGTATGAAATCATCTACAGGCTTCATCCTGAAAGTTCATGGGCGCCTGCAGGAATGTATAAGGCAGCCCGGCTTTATTTAACCCTTTCAAAATTATCCGGCAAAAAAACCTATAAGAATCAGGCCGCAGATCTTCTGGCAAGACTCAGGAATAAATATCCCAAAAGCGCTTACGCCGGCAGAGCCAGATCCTTACTCAAATCCATAAACATACGGCCAGATTATTATGCAAAAAAAATCAAACATATCAGCTCAAAGAAAAGACTGACAAAAAATGATGTCCTTATTAAAAAATTTATTTTAAGCCAGAAAAAAACCCGTAAAAAACCAATTAAAACCATTGAAGCAACAAATCAAAAGCCAGTTGAAATAAAACCTGCCTCATCAAAAAAGAGTCTCCCAGAGGACACCACAATTACAGATCTTAGATTCTGGTCCAATCCGGAATACACCAGAATTGTTGTTAATGCCGACAGCGAAAGGGATTATTCCCACAGACTTTTGAAAAAAGATCCCGGCATTAATAAACCCTTTCAGCGTCTCTATATTGATATAGAACAATCAAGACTGGGAAAAGGGGTTGCCGACCATACCCAGATCAATGACAACCTTTTAAATCAGGCCCGGGCAGCACAATATCTGCCCCATACAGTACGGGTTGTAGTCGATATCAAATCCTTTGAGAATTATAAGATATTTTCTTTAAAAGATCCGTTCAGAATTGTCATTGATGTCTGGGGAAAAGGGTCTAATGGAGGGCCTGTCTCTTCTTCCGGTCAAAACATTGCAGACTCCGGCAAACCCGGAAAACCGGATAAAATCTCCCGAATCACAACAGACAATTTAAAATCCTCTGATATTGCGCGGCAGTTTGCATTGGGCGTTAGAAAAATTGTCATTGATCCGGGGCATGGCGGCGTTGATCCCGGGGCTCCGGGATATTTTAAAAACGTCTGGGAAAAAGAAATTGTTCTAAAAATAGCTAAAAAACTTGCTGTGATCCTCAGAGACCGCTTAAAATGCACCGTACTCTTAACAAGGTCAAGCGATAAAAAACTGAGTCTTGAGGAAAGGACTGCCATTGCCAATACAAAGAGAGCGGATCTGTTTATATCCCTGCACTGCAATGCGGCAAAAAACAAACGTCTTCGGGGCATTGAAACCTATATTTTAAACCTTGCCACCGATGAACAGGCAATTGCCGTTGCCGCCAGAGAGAATGCAACATCGAAAAAAAATATTTCAGACCTTGAATATATCTTAAGCGATTTAATGAAACATGCAAAAATTGAAGAATCCACCCGGCTTGCCAATGTAGTACAAAATTCCTTTATAAAAGGAATGCAAAAAAAATATTCAGGGATCAACAATCTAGGCGTCAAGCAAGCACCGTTTTATGTTCTGCTGGGCGCAAGGATGCCATCCATCCTGATTGAGACTGGATTTATCAGTAACAAAACAGAATGCAAACGACTCATGAGTGATTCGTATCAGACAGCAATTTGCAACACCATCACCGATGGGGTTGAAAAATATATAAATTCAACAAATCCCAGACAATTATAACCAATACGTAAAGGAGATCATCATGTCTTTTGAAAACATTATTCTTGAAGTCGACAGTCCTATTGCAACTATTTTTTTTAACCGGCCCAAAGCTTTAAATGCACTTAACAATGCCCTTTTTGATGAATTGGACCTTGCACTGGATCAGGTAAAAAACAATACGGATATAAGGGTTCTTATCTTGACAGGTAGTGGAGGTAAAGCATTTGTTGCAGGAGCCGATATTGCCGAACTTGTAAAAATGAACCCTCTTGAAGGAAAAAGCTTTTCCCGAAAAGGGCAAAAGGTTTTTTCAAAAATTGAAGATCTTCCCATCCCAGCCATTGCCGCTGTAAACGGATTTGCCTTGGGTGGCGGGTTAGAGGCTGCCCTTGGCTGTGATTTTATCTATGCATCCGACAAAGCCCTTTTCGGCCTGCCCGAAATAACCCTGGGATTGATTCCCGGATTTGGCGGAACACAGAGACTGGCAAGGCGTATAGGCGTAAACCGCGCCAAAGAACTTATCTTTACCGGAAAGAATATTAAAGCCCAGGAGGCCTTTGAATATGGTATTGTCAACAAAATTATCGAACACGACAAGCTCATGGAAGAAGTGTTAAAAACTGCAAACCTCATTGCTTCCAGGGGAAAAGTGGCCCTGAGATCAGCAAAAGGAGTCATTCAAAACGGTCTTAATACAGATATTGAAACCGGATGCAGAATTGAAAATGACGTCTTTGGCCTTAATATGTCAAGTGAAGACGCAAAAGAAGGGACCCACGCCTTTCTTGAAAAAAGGAAACCCGTGTTCAAAGGAGAACTTTATTAGACAAAAGGAGCAAAACCTAATGTTTGTCGAACAGATATCCATATTTATTGAAAACAAGGAAGGCCGGCTTGCTGAAGTTACCGCAATCTTAAGGGATGCCAACGTTAATATCAGAGCATTATCTCTTGCTGATACAACTGATTTTGGTGTATTGCGCTTAATTGTGAATAACAGTGAAAAAGCAGAAAAAGTATTGAAAAAAGAAGGGTTTACCGTTGGGAAAACCCAGGTTATGGCCGTTGAGGTAAAAGATGAGCCCGGTGGATTGAATGGCATTTTAGATCCACTTTGTGAAAATGAAGTCAATGTGGAATACATGTATGCATTTGCCAATCCGCAATGCAAAAATGCCATCATGATTTTTCGGTTTGATGATCATGATAAAGCATTGAAAATTTTTGCACAAAAAAATATTAAAGTTATCAGCAATCAGGAAATCTGCAATTTATAAAAACAAAAGAGATTGGCACTGCCTTCCATTGACAGACATGGAAAAGGTAGTGCCCTCTTCCCTCTTTATCTTGAAAACAGATTATCCTTCGGCAACAGGCAGTTTAATAATAAAATTTGTGCCCTTGGAAGGTTTGGAATGGACGTCTATACTTCCTTTATGATTTTCAGTGATGATAAAGTAAGAAACAGCAAGACCTAATCCTGTTCCATCGCCCACAGTTTTCGTAGTAAAAAAAGGCTCAAATATCCTCTTTTTGGTATCCGATTTCATGCCCGGTCCATTATCTTTGATTTCGACTTTAACCATATTCTCTTCTCTGGATATCTTTAACTTAAAACAAGCTTCATGGATTTCTACCCGTGACATCATGGCCTGGGCACCATTGGATAGTACATTTAGAAAAACCTGCTGAATTTCACTTGCTTTACACGATATTTTTGGGATCCCAGGAGCATATTTCTTGATAATTTTTATCTTTTTAAAATCAAATTTATCTTTCAGATTGTAATCGCTTTCAGCAAGTTCCAGTGTTTTATCCAAAAGCTCGTGTGCATTTTCAGGCATAAACCCTGATGTACTTTTTCTGGAAAACGACAACATGTTCGCCACGATTGCAGCAGCTCTTTTACCGGCATCCATAACCGAATTAATCATTTTGTAAATATCTCTTTTTTCCATGTATGCCTGTATATCATCAAGATCAAGGCCAAGTTCACTTGCAACAGATACATTTGCCGGTAATTTTTTTTTTAACCTGTTTTGGATAACCTGGGCATTTTGTAAAATTCCTGCAAGGGGATTGTTGATTTCATGGGCCATACCTGCGGCAAGACTACCAATGGAAATCATTTTTTCCGACTGAATCATCATTTCTTCAAGTTTTGCTTTTTCATCTTCCCTTTTTTTAAGGCTTAATGCTTCCACAAGAGCAACTGCCAGTATTTCACATGCTTCCTGGTCATCAAAATCGTACCCGCCTTCCTTTCCGGCAAATGCAATAACCCCTTTGATCTCAGACCCCAGTTTCATGGGAACGCCCAAAAAAGAATCAATGGGGATATGGTTCTCAGGTGGTTGTATAAAATCAGGATGAGACTTAGGATCATTTAAAATAATTGTTGTATCTCCCTTAATAAAGAGCGACCTGCTACCTCTGATTTCCAGGCCCTTGAGCCGGAGAGTCTTATCCATCTCAATCATATTACAATCATGCATTGCCTGGTCGGAGATAGCCATGATTTCCATTGAATCTTTTTTATCCTTTCTAACTTCTCCGACAAAACAATATTTACTTGGAATCACTTTAAGGGCAATGGGAATAAAAACCTGTGAAATTTCCTCATAGGTTTCAGCCAGCATGGATTGTTGAAAAAAATGATTTACCGAACTGATCACTGTACTCTGTCGTAATATCTTTTTCTCATTAATTTCTTTTAAAAATATCTCCTTTTCAAGATTCCGATTGGTCATGGCAAGATCATTTATTTTGTCTTTGACTGCATCCCTCATTGCAGCGAAATTACGGGAAAGCTCCCCGACTTCTCCCACCCCGCTTTGTTCAATATTCTTGTCAAGATTTCCCGAAGCAACTTCGGAAGCTGCCCGGCTCAATTTGGTGACAGGCTGCATCAGCTTGTTCACAAGAAAAATGAGCACCACAGCCAGGAAAACAATGACGGTAAAGGCAAAAAAAAGCATCCGATTTCTGAACTTTACTATCTTTTGTTCGATCAAACTGGTTGAATAGACAACATTCATTTTACCCAATTTCAAAGACTTATAATAAATATAAAAACTTTTTTTAATGTCAATACTCTTGAAAACACCAAACTTTCTTTCAAGTTTGATATCAATATCGATATCATGCTCATGGAGTGAGATACTTTTTATATTTTCATCATCAAAAAAAGTCTCCATGTTAACTCGAAGAGTTTCTTTATCCACATTATAAAGTGGTCTTGCATTCACAAGCTTCATCATATAAGCGGATTTTTCTATTCTGGTATAAAGATTTTTAAATTCGGATTCTTTTAATTTTTCTGTAAAATAAAAACATAAAAACAAGTTTATGATACTAGAGGCAATCACAACTGCTATAATGATTCTTGTCCTAAGTCTCACAGAATAATTCCTATTTTACGAAATTACATGTAACTTTATCGGAACCAAAGGTTAAAGCAGCGCTGACTCATCCAATGTTACTTTTCTTACAAGTTCCTTGTAATCCGCAGCTGCAGTACATCCCGGGGCAAATTCAAAAACGGATTTTCCATAGGATGGCGCTTCACTGAGGCTCTCACTATACCGTATAGGGGTGCACATATATTCCGGATATAATTTCTTAAGCTGTGAATATATTGTTTCGGGCCCCTTTATCCTGGCATCCATAAAAGTGGGAACAATATATTTTAAAACAATTTCCTTTCGGTATTTTTGAATTGATCCCAGACTTTTCATAAATTCTGCCAACCCCTGCAGAGGCATCACCTCCAATGCCACCGGCACAAGGACTTCTGTGGCATAAAACAGGACATTGACGATTAGCTGATCCCATCCGGGAGCAGTATCGATAATAATAAAATCATATCTAGCGTCCAGTTCTTTCATGGCCTCGGACAAGGTCCACTCAGCACCAAAACTTTTTCGATCAATAATTCTTTTCACCCCTGCAAGCGATTTGCCACCAGAAAGAAGCCAGAGATTTTTTCTGGCTCTGACGACACACTCTTCAGGTGTAAGCTCTTTTGTCAGCAATTCCGTCAACCCGGCTCTTGGTTTTTTCCCAAGAATATAGGAAGACTGACCCTGGGTGTCTGTATCCACAAGCAATACTTTATATCCGGCAAGAGCTAACCCGGCACTTAGGTTGACCGAGGTGGTGGTTTTCCCGACACCTCCCTTGCTGAGTGTGACACAAATTTTTCTGGCATTTATTTTCGAATCTTTAAATTTTTCTTTTTCTTGATTAATGAGCTTGTCAAGCTGCACGGGAAATTTGAGGCCGCAGGATTTACATCGCGCCGCTATTTTTTTCCCCAAAGGCGCATTTTCTTTTATGGTATCTAAATTAACTTTATGTCTTTTGGCACACTTAGGACAGACGATGATAGCCACTAATCCTCCTTCTTAAGTTCCTCAAGAATAGCATTTACAGCGATGTCAGCTATTCGTTTCATGGAAATAGTTTTTTCCCCGGGAGAAACTCTAACTTTAATTTTAGCTTTGCCTTCCCAAACCTGAACAGATACATTTTCTTTTGAAGCCTGCCAGAACTTTCCATCTGGGTCTTCTGAGATTTCATTTTTTAAACCCGACTCATTTCTATAAATCAGACAATTTAACTCTTCAACCCGAGCTGCAAACTCCTCCCCATGACCGACGAGGATATTGTCCATTATATCTTTTTTCTTAATCAAAGGATATGCCCACATCTTTTAACAATTGTTCTTTCATTTTGGAAATGATTTCTGAAATCTGGTCTATCGCCCCTTTTTCCAAATCTATCCATTGAACACCACATTGCAACTTTTTGTCCTTATCAGATGTAAGGTGAACAATTTGACCGTTTAAATTTTTAATCAATACGTTAAAAATATTGAGTTCACAATTTAATAATGCCTGTTCAGTGATAAACGCTGAATCTTTTTCAAGGGCAATACCGATTCCGTCCAGACAAATATCCAAAACCTGATAGCGCTTTTTATTTATTAAAACCCAAACATTTTCCTTGTCTTCAATTGGAACACGAAATGATTTACGAACAATTTCAGATAAAGATATATTTTCCTTTGTCTTCTGAAACTCAATGGATTGATCGCTCATTAGGCCCACCTCTGAACTTTATAAAAATATAATATTTCTATCTGATTTTCCATCAGATACTCCTGTTTTTCTAAAAAATATAACAATAATGACAGGGTCAGGCAAGAAAAATCGTTGAAACATAAAAAGATAGGACTAAAAAAGGGTGTAAAAACAAAATGTCTTACACCCTTTTTATTACTAATATCTATCTAATTTATGCTGTATGGCTTAATGTCCGCCCATGGCAGCAATCGCACCCTTAAGCGCAGGATGAGCATACATGAGGATCAAAGCAACAACGAGAGCGTAGATACAAAGAGACTCTATCATTGCAAGACCGATCAGCATGTTAACCTGGATTTTACCGGCTGCTTCAGGGTTTCTTGAAATACCGCTCATGGCTCCGCTCAGGCCTAAACCCTGACCAATGCCACAACCAAAAGCGGCAATACCGATTGCAAGACCTGCTGCCCATACACTACCAACTAGAAATTCCATGTTTTACTCCTTATTATAATTTAATAGAACAATATAAAATAACGGGGCTTCTTCCAAATCCCGTAAAACTCTTAATTAATGTGCTTCTTCTATTGCACCTGCTATGTACATGGTCGACAATAAGAAGAATACAAATGCCTGGACCAGCGCAACAAACGCACCCAGGGCCATAATCGGCAAAGGTGCCAGGAACATACCGGCAAGCCCCAGAAGGATTCCAACAACAAGCTCATGGCCCATCATATTTCCAAAAAGACGAAAGGTAAGGGAGAGAACCCTTGCTGAATGACCAATAAGTTCAATGGGCAAAAACAAGGGAATCATTGCAGGTACCGGCCCTAAAAAATGTTTTATATACTTGAAACCATGGCGCTGAATACCGATGACATGGCTCCATGAAACCGCAATAAGTGCCAGGGCAAGGGTTGTATTAATATTTGCCGTTGGAGGGAAAAACCCGGGTACCAGCCCCATGAGATTTCCTAAAAGCACAAACAAAAATATGGTTAATACAATAGGATAGGACTTCCTTCCTTCATCCCCGGTAATAGTAACCATGAACTCTTCAAGCCCTGAGATCAAAGTTTCAAATACATTTTGCGCTGTTTTGGGCACCATGGAAATACTCTTTCCTGCCAGCCAGCCAAAAAATATTAAAATTACCATGCAAAGCCACATATATGTAACATGTGAATGGGCACCAGCCCATTCTCCCATTCCGAAAATTCCGAACACTGAAGTAAGAATCAAATATGGATGTTCCACCTTATACCGCCTCCTT
>NZ_JAIOSW010000255.1 GCF_021107415.1 Desulfobacula sp. | reverse complement strand
CAGATGGCCAACCTGGCATTTGCCCTTGAAAGACCGGATATGAGAGACCGGCTGATAAAATTTATAGAAAAAATTCAAAAAGATTTTTAATCCCTAATCAGGATTTTTTGTACTGGCTGTAGGTTTTCATCACTTTTCTGACATAGTCCTGCGTTTCCTGGTATGGTGGAATCCGTTTGTGTTTATCAACTGCGTTGGGTCCGGCATTATAGGCAGCAAGAACCAGGGGCAGTTTATCCTTATATTTCCTTAAAAGCCGCTGAAGATAAAGCGTCCCCCCCATAATATTCTGGGAAGGGTTAAACGGGTCTTTCACCAAAAGGGTTTTAAAATTGTCCGGCATAATCTGCATCAACCCTTTGGCACCTTTTTTTGAGACAGCCTTTGGATTAAAGCCTGATTCCACTTTAATCACAGCTTTTATCAAAAAAAACTCAACCCCATATTTTTTGTGTGCTTTCTTAATAATATCATCATATTTTTTGGTGCTGAACCCGCTTTTAATTTTTTGGGGTTTTTCTTTGATATATAACTTGTAATCCGAGGATGTGGGCACATTTGTAAAATGGACAATACCGCTGCCGTCAATATACATGTAAATATCGGCAAAGGCATAGTTTATACTAACGATGCTTAAAATAACAAATAGAATAATTCCTGTTTTCTTTAACATTTTCCTTAGGTTATTTTATCTGGTCTTTGTATTCCTTCAGGACAAGTTTTCCCGGAAACTTCGGGTTTGCCACATATTGGCCCAGGTTATCCAGAAAGGTTTTAACAAGTGTTTCAAACACCTCATCCTTTGCTTTAGCCATGATAAAATTTCGTTCAATCATGTATTCATAGGTCGCAGTATCACCCAGTGTTGCTATAATATCTTCAAATTTAAAATCAGATATCATGTCGCCGGGAAATAATTGCTTTTCAATCTTTATTTCCATATTTGCCTTCATGATCACCACATAGGCATCAGCACTAATCTTTCTGGACATATCCGATATGACAAGGGTCTGGTTATTTTCAAGTTCAATCTTTTTATATATCATATTTTACCGTTGTTTTACCATTATTTTTCCTGGGGGTTGTAGTTTAACCGATCTAAACCGGGTTAAAATAATTCCAATTGTTTCTCTTTTTTCCTTACTTTCAGGTGAACAAAACTTTTTTCCACCTGTGTCAGTTTTTTTTCAATATCATCAATAAAAAAAGACCGTTGCCTTTTAAAACTTTTGCCATATATGCTTCTTTTTTTTGCATAAGTCAAACAAAGAATATCCATGGCCCTTGTCATGGCGACATAGAACAGGCGGCGTTCTTCTTCAAGATCATCAATGTTTTTACCATCCTTTGCAAAGGGGACAAGTCCCTGTTCACACCCTGCAACAAATACAACAGGAAATTCAAGCCCTTTGGCCGCATGCATGGTCATCAAAGATACTTTTTCCACATTAAACTCCAGGGTATCTGGATCCTGGTTTAAGGCAAGGGCATTAAGAAAACTTTTCAAGTCATTGTTCAGCCTTGCAATGGATAAAAGTTTTTCAAAGGCCTGTTCTGCCTTGTCATTGTCTTTAATAATTTTGCTTAAATCTTCTTTTTTGCACAAAAATTTTAACAATGCCTCAGTATCACAATCTTTAAGCTCATCCGGAACGTCAGTACTTTGCGCCATAATTCTACAGGCATTAATCAATTGTTTTATACCCTCTATTTCAAATAATTTCTTTTTGTCTGCTGCCTGAAAGGGAATGCCTTCTTTTTCAAACATATTGATAAAGGTATCGCACTGTCTTGACGTTCGACAAAGAATGGCAAAATCTGCAAAAGAATACTCTTTTTGCTCGTCCAGATCTGTTTTGCCGGCATCCATTGAGAAAAAAGAGGTTCCACCCACAAACTTTTCAATCATCTTGCCAATGGCCACGGCCTCTGCATATTCTGTAGCGGTCTCCTTGATCATCAGTTTTTTGGTGGTTCCCGCATCTGAAAAAACCTTGAATTTTTCTTCATTCTCCAAAGACTTGCTGATCATTTGAAAAGAAGCATCCAGAATGGTCTGCGTAGACCTGTAATTTTTAGTCAAAATAATCTTTTCACATCCCGGACGATCATGGGCAAACCGTTTGAAATATTTATTGTCCGATCCCCTGAACCCATATATGGACTGATCCGGATCACCAATCACGACAATATAATTATCCTGTGAGATCAGCTTTGCAAGCTCATACTGGCCAAAATTCAAGTCCTGATATTCATCAATAAAAATATATTGATATCTTTTCTGGACACTTGACAGGATCTCTTCATCATGGGTCAACATCTTGACCGTCATGAAAATCAGATCTTCAAAATCCACCACGTTCTGTTCTTTGCAGAGGATAAGACAGGCACTATAAATCTTTTTAAAACTATCTGATTCATCATTGGTTACGACTTCTTTAAGATCATCATCAGGGAAGAGTAAATTCTGCTTGCATTGGCAAATCAATTGATCCATTTTATTTGCCACCCCTCTTTTGGCATTTCCCCCCATGGCTTCCCTGATCAGTGAAATCCGAATCACATCATCCGCAATGGCAGCATCAAACCCTTTGTATTCTTTTAAGAGCCTGAGGCAAAATGAATGAAAGGTCGATGCCAGCACAGCCGTCTTTGTTTTCCGGGGCATATATTTATCTATTCGCTGTTCAAGTTGTTTTGCCGCTTTATTGGTAAATGTCAGAGCAAGGATGGAACCCGGATCAACATCTTTTTTTGAAACAAGATAAGCAATCTTCGCCGTCAATGTCCTTGTTTTTCCGGTACCGGGTCCGGCCTGGATCACCATGGCCCCGGCAGATGATTCAACCGCTCTTGTTTGTTCGGGATTCAGACCGGTTAAAAGATCTTGAGGTTTTACCGGCTGTTTTATTTTCTGAGTCTTTTTTCCATCTTTTTTTTTGGAATTCTTTTTTACAATGACGTTCTTACCCCTTGTTTCAGCCTTTTTCCCCGCATTTCTTCCCGCTTTTCTATCAGGCAGGTCAAACAAAAGGTATTTTTCTCCTTTCAGCTGTTCCTTTTCCTTTACTGAAAAAATATTTACTTTCCCATATTCACCATCATAGCCCGGATCAATGCTGATATCACCTGTTCGCATCTTCATAACGGCTTCCGCCAGCAGGGGCACATTAGCAGTTTCTATTTCTTGGGCAGATTTATCCAAAAGAATCCCAAGCTCCGGTCCCAGGGTTTCAATGGCCTTGTTATAATAGCCTGCTACCTTTTTGGTTTTGGGTCCCACCTCAAAAATCTCAGAAAGGATATCGGCAAGGGGAATAATGCTTTTGAATCCATGCCGGTTTTCAGGTACATACCCTTCCGGTCTTGTGGCAAGTTCCTGTACCCTGTTCAGCACCCCATAGGTCACCTTACGTCCGCATTCGGGACAGATGCCGTCAATTTGGGCAGTGGTGGCAGGATTCAGACAGATATTACATTTTCTGTGGCCGTCATAATGATATTTACCCTGGTGGGGATACATATCCAGGGTGCCCTGGTATTTTTCAAGATCATTCTTTTCAAGGGCCTGCCTGATATGAAAAAAACTCAAATCCGTATTAAACACAGAGGCATTCCTTCCTATATATCCTGGGGAATGGGCATCGGAATTAGACATCAGGCGGACATCATCAAGATCTTCGACACGCCAGTTCATGGGAGGATCGGAAGACAATCCTGTCTCAACGGCAAAAATATGCTCCTTTAATGAACCAAAACACTCTTCAATGGAATCAAACCCTGATTTTGATCCGAACATGGAAAACCAGGGGGTCCAGATATGAGCCGGCACAAAAAAACCTTTATCATTGATATCCAGCATAATGGAAAGCAGATCCGCTGCATCAAGCCCCAGTATCGGACGTCCGTCGGATTTGATGTTTCCGATTGAATCAAGCTTTGCGTTAAACTTTTTCACGCTGGCAATATCAGGAAAATAAACCAGGTTATGATTTTTTCTCACCCGGTCGTCTTTTTTATAAATATTGCTGATTTCCGTCTGCAGGATAAACCGAACCGGGTTCCTGCAAGTTTCGGGAATAGTTTTATCAATATCCTTTGCAATCTCTTTTTTCAGAGAGAACAATCCCGGTTCCGTCTCTTCAAGCTTGGATTCAATCTCATCAATCCAGGCAGGAAAGGTAAAGTCCCCGGTTCCGACAACCCGGACCCCTTTTATTTGTGCCGTATAATAAAGATTCTCAAAATCAAGATTCTTGGCTGTGGCCCTTGAATACTTTGAATGGATATGAAGATCAGCAATAAATTTCATTTTTTTTGCCTGCTTTTTTGTCTGGTTTAGTGGTTAAAATTTGTCCAGGTTCAATAATTTACATGATTTCCTCTTAATTTAAAAGCAGGATTCTGATAAAGAATAATAATCAACCCTAATAATAAAAAAGAAAGGGCCTGCAATGAACATTATTCAGGATAAAATCCTTGTGGTGGCAACAACAGAATCCAAAACCATTATTTCCAATTCCCTGAAAGATATTTCAGGAATAGAACTTCTTGAAGCAGATTCTGAAAACAAAGCATTTGAGCTGATTTACAATCATTTTTTCGTTCTGGTCATCATTGATGAAACCCTGCCTCACATTGATATGTATAAAATCGGGGCCATGCTGCTCAGCCATAAAAAGACCCATAATGCTCCCTTGCTTATCATTACTGATACCATCCAGCCTGAAAATTTCTTAACTGACTTTAAAGCGCTGCAGATTGACTATATTGTAAAGCCCTTTGATGAA
This sequence comes from Desulfobacula sp., assembly GCF_021107415.1. The sequence goes on along the minus strand of NZ_JAIOSW010000255.1, from coordinate 4,707 downwards.
CAATTAATCCTGGCAAAAATAAAAATATTCTTTGAACTGTTTAAACAGAAAAATGCTGTTGACCAGAGTATTGATGAACTGGATAAAGTGTATAAAAAAATTGTTGACCAACATGAACTTGTCATGGAAGAAGAATTCTCAAGAAAAGAGATTGTCAATATTTCATCAATTGCAGCAGACCAGATGCAGCAACCATTGAGAAGTCTCCATGGCAATATTTATCAATTGCTTCGAAGCCGGGACGTTTCCCCGAAATTCAAGGCAAACCTTGCCTCTATAAAGACCTCTACAGAAAAAATCTCTCAGATTTCCAAAAAACTCTTTGCCTTTCCCGGAAAAACAAAAAAACTATTAACACAGAATGCTTCGGACCTGACTGCTGATCAGGCCTATAGGATTCTCTATCTTGAAAAATCAGATGAAGATTTCAGTATATTCAATCATTTCATAAAAGGCGTAATAAAATGCAACCTATCCCAGGCAAAAACACTTGAACAGGGGTTGGAACTCATTGCCGGCAACAAGTTTGATTTAATTTTCACTAATCATTTATTACTGGATGGAACCGGATTTGACCTGCTTTCAAAATTAAACCGAATGCGGTCGGATATCCCTGTTGTTTTCACTCTGGATAAACCCAAGGGCCATAAGGGGCCAGAAGCCATCTCAAAAGGCGCCTTTACCTATTATATAAAAGAAGAAATATCCAGCACAAATATTCTTTCCATCATTTACAGCACGCTGGAAAAAGCCAAGATCACCCGGGAAGTGGAGGATGCCCAGAACAGGATCGTCATGATCTCACAAAAAGATTATCTCACCAAACTTTTTAACCGGCGATGCTTTGAGCAGGAACTGACTTCTGAAACATCAAAGGCAAAACGATATAAAATCCCTCTATCCATCCTTATTCTGGATTTTGATCAGTTTGAAGCCATTAATGAAACCCACGGGTATGATACAGGGGATGCCATCCTCACCACCAGTGCGGCATTAATTCAAAGCATGGTCAGAGACAAAGATGTGGTCTGCCGGTATGGGGAAGAAGAGTTTGGAATTGTCCTGCCAAACACTGCATTAAATGGTGCCAGAATGCTGGCGGAAAGAATCAGGAAAAAAATTGGTGATCATGAATTTGAAAAAGGTTCAAAGGTGTTAAAGCTAACCGTCAGCATCGGTATTGCCTCATATGTCCCAAAAACAGATACCGGCTTTTCCGTCCTGGTAAAAAAAGCACTGGATGCACTGACATCTGCCATGGACCAAGGTGGAAACACGATAAAAACATTTATTAATTAAGAGAGAAACCATCATGCCAATATTTAACCCTCAAGCAGCAGCATTGATCCAAAATTGGGATCAATCCATAGAAAACCAAGTCAAAATCAAGCGGCTGACCACAGATCATGCCGAAGAAAAACAATTTATAAATTTTACCGATCAGGTATCGAGCGTGGCATTAAAGCTGATCATCGAATCTGAAAAAGGAGAAAAAAAACTGCCCGGTTTCCTGCTTAAAGAAAATGTCACTTATTCGGCACTTCCGCTTGAAAAAGAACTTGAACCCTTTCTTGAAGCCCTGTCACAAATAAATGGCAGCCAAGCCATGCTTTCCGAACCCATTCGGCAGGCCCTCGACAAAATAGACATCCCGGTCCAATTAAAACTTTATATCGCCCTGCAATGCCCCCACTGCCCCAATGTGGTCAGGACAGTGATACCTTTGGCTTTCTATTGTAAAAACATTTACCTCCATATCATTGACGGCAGTCTGTTTCCCGAAACCGCACAAAAAGATAAGGTCATGTCTGCGCCCTGCCTGATGCTTGATGATGATTTCAGATGGACCGGAAGTGTTAATGCAGAAGAAATTATAAAAATGATCACCAGTCGTGATCCGGCACAATTGAGTGCCAAAACATTAAAGACAATCCTTGAAGAAGGAGATGCCTCATGGATTGCCAGGCAGATGATTGAAAAGGGTGATATCTTTGATGCCTTTATCAAACTTTTGCTCCATGAAACATGGTCTGTCAGACTGGGTGCCATGGTTATTGTAGAGGAACTTGTTGAAACTGACCCCAAGCTTGCTGCCAGACTTTGCCCTCTCCTGATCGACCTGTTTGATGAAAAAGATATCCCCGTACAGGGAGATATCCTCTATGCAATGGGCGAAGCCGGTGACCTTGAAACAAAAAAATGGATACAGACAAAGCTTCCTAAACTTGAGCATCCGGATCTTATTGATGCAGCAACAGAAGCGTTGGACAGTCTGGATTCTGTCAATAATTAAAAGGAATTCAAAGCCAATCAGGGCACAAATTTGGCCAGCAGCTCAACAAGATGAAGCACTTTAATAGGGCTTTCCCGCTTGTCTAATCCGCCGCTCAATTGCATGATGCAGCCAGGGCAGTCTGTTACCAGAATGTCGGCTCCTGATGCCTCAACATTATCCAGCTTCTTTTTAAGAATTTCTGAAGATATTTCAGGAAAATCTACTGAATAAGACCCCCCGAATCCGCAGCAGACATCCTCGTCCTTTGATGGAACATATACATATCCGGCCTTTTGAATCAGGGCTCTGGGTTCATCTGTCACATGAAGTCCCCGGCACAAATGACAGGGGGCATGATAGGCCACTTTTGTATTAATATTCTGCCTTGTTTCGGAAAACGGATATACTTTTTCCATAAAGGATGAAAAATCAATAATTTTATTAGTAAAACCATTCAGGTCCAGAGAAGATCCGCCTGCTTCCCTGAATATTTTTTGGTAGTTATGAGTTAGATGGGAAGCACAGGAAGCGCACAGGGTCAGAATATAATCATATTGTTCAGCCCCAAAGGCCTTGATGTTCTGAACAGCAAGCTCTTTGGCTGTATTTTCTTCTGCTGCCATCATGGCGGGCAGGCCGCAGCAGGTCTGGTCCAGTGGAAAATCCACCTGGATATTAGCCTTTTGCAGCAGCTTTAAGAGAGCTTTTCCATGGCCGGGATAGATAAAATCCATGGCACAGCCGGCAAAAAGAGCGATTTTAAGGGATGGGTGCTCCAATTTCGGGCTGAGGACCGGCCAAAGATCTCGCAACGGGGTTTTGGCAATGGCAGGCAGGCTCCTGAACCCGTGGTCTCTCTCCAGAAAAGAGGGCAGATGACGTATCATTGGCTTGCCCCTAGTCAGGGGCTGCTGGGCCAAATAGGCCTTTCGCAGGATAAAATGAAATACCTTCCGGTTCTTCATCACCTTTGACATGAGAAAATTTTTAACCGGAGTTTTGCCTTCTTCTTTGATCACCCGTGCATAGGTCTTTTTGATGAGGTGGGGCAGATCTATATCCACGGGGCAGACTTCCTTGCAGGCCTGGCAGTTAATACAATTTCTCACGATGGCCTTGTCATTATCCTTGCCATGGTAGAACAAGGTTAAAATCAGGCCGATGGCACCGATATAAACATGACCGTATTTGTGCCCGCCCACTTTAGAATAAATGGGGCAGACATTGGCGCAGGCACCACACCGAATACACCGAAGACTTGTGGAAAACACCGGATCCTTTGACAGGGCGAGTCGGCCATTGTCTAAAAAGACGACATGCATAATTTTTTTCTTAGATTCAGTGTTCAAACACTGGTTGGCCCCCTTGATCCAGGTCACATAGGAGGTGATGGCCTGACCGGTTGCATTTCTGGGCAAAAGTTTTAAAATGCGCAGGGCAGACTTAAGATCTGACACCAGTTTGTCAAATCCCACCAGGGCCACATGAACCCTGGGAAGCGTTGTAACAAGACGCATATTGCCTTCATTGGTGACAAGCCCCAAAGTCCCTGAGTCAGCAATAGCAAAATTGACGCCGGAAATCCCCATATCTGCTTCAAGGAATTTAGGGCGAAGCTGTAATCTTGCCACCTTTACCAGCTTGTCGATATTCTCAGTATCAAGCCTTTGACGGGTCTCTTTTTCAAAGAGTTCCCCCACCTGGTACCGGGACAGATGGATGGCCGGCATGACCATGTGGGAAGGACCTTCATGTTTCAGCTGGATGATCCATTCCCCCAAATCGGTCTCAGTAACCTCAAACCCTTGTTTTTCCAGATGATCATTTAAAAAGGTTTCTTCTGCGGTCATGGACTTGGATTTGATGATCTTTTTAACCTTGTTCTCCCTGGCAATATGGGCAATAATCTCATTGGCCTCCTGGGCATCCCGGGCTCGATGGATTATAGTGCCGGCCTTTTCAGCGTTGAGCTTGAATTCTTCAAACAATGCCTCAAAACAGGGAATCAGGCTATCCTTGTTTTGGGCAATGGCATCCCTGATCCCATTGAAATCAATATCTTTGTAAACATTGGACCGATTCTCACGATACACCGTGTTAAACTTATCCAGGGCAGATCGTAGAAATGAATCCCCAAGGGCCTGATGAAGCTGTTTTTTATAAGATTTCATATCCCGGGCTGTTTTGATCATGGCCTTAATCCTCCTCGTATAAAGGTTTTTAAATCAGGCTTGAAAAAGGCGACAGCCTTTTTCAACACCTTTTTTATCCCAGGCAGCGTAGCTGCCTGGGGGCCGCAATCGCTGCGATTGCGGCGTTACGTGACATTTGCCTTTCAGTGTTATTTTGGCCATAATAGCCGGAAGGCTGCCGGGGTTCGGCTTCTCCTCCTTGAGGTAATGTCCTCTTTTAAAGACCGCCGATGCCGGTTT
>NZ_JAIOSW010000013.1 GCF_021107415.1 Desulfobacula sp. | reverse complement strand
CAGTTCCCGAACCAGCCACAATGCTTCTCTTCGGCCTTGGTATTTTAGGGATTGCAGGTGTCAGCAGAAAGAAACTCAAATAAGGTCACATGAAGGCAACCGCTGTATTACTGGATAATGATGGTAGGCGTTTAGGAAATGACAGACGGATATTCTCATATACCGAATTTTCCCCTGAAAGAAGATCCGGTACGGACAGAAGATCTGGTCTCGATAGACGCTGTAAACTAAGATAGTTATTATTCAAAAGAAAATGGGCAGGGTCAGAAATGGCTCGGCCTTTTTTATTTTTCGTTCAACTTTTTAAAGGTACCAATATAATAAAATTAATCTACCAAATAGAATGTCTTGCGCATTATTGCGCACGACTGCTCACTAATATTATGGGTATAATTTATTAATTTTATTGATATAAATGGCGGAAGTGCATGGGAATCGAACCCACCCGGGACGGTTCTAGCGCCCCACATCGGATTTGAAGTCCGAGGGCCCCACCAGTGAGCCGCGCACTTCCGCATCAAAATAGACAAAAAATACTACACCCGAAGACCCTTGTTTGTCAAGCTTTTTTGCAGTTTCTCATTTACAAAAAGACAGAAAATACCAGGATATTTTCCGCCAAATTTTCATGTTCATTTTGCGGGCGTCGGGTCAATGGCGGGTCTTTCGGCTAATTATGCTTGCGCAAGCCATATTTCGGGGTTTTTTCGTATGAATTTGAATTTTGACAGATACAAATGTGCTGTAAATACTGGCCGTGCTATCGGAGTAATTTACTTAGGCCCAGATGATTAAAATTCATAATATTCATCACCCTCTGATTAGGTAATACGCCGCATCCTTGTCGTTGCAGACAATGTCCATAGAGCCCTTATGGCTCCAAAAAAGTAATAAGTCTCAAACTCTTGTCATTGTTCACTATCCACATCGCAGTTGGGGTCGATAGAAAGCCGAATGAGAATGTACCTCCTCAGATTAATAGGGCCCGGCAAGAGTGACACACCCAATTATAGAAAAAGATCCTGATTAATTGAAACAAGATTTTTTTGAAATGGTTTATTTCCAGTCTGTTAAAAATAAAAAAGTCCCCGGACATCCCGGACTCCCCGGTCGCTCCTAATGTTTATATGGCATTCTGAGAAAGAAAATTTGAGAGCATCCCGGGCCTCTATGGTCATTCCGTGAGCTTAAGAATATTTAGGGAAAGAGGCAACGATGGGTGCAACTATTAGGCTTGATAATGGAAACCTCATTGTATTCGTCCAATTTGTTTCATGGGCTATTGTTACAGATAATGTCCATAGAGTCCGTCTGATGCCCAGAAAACAATAGGCCTCAAACCCTTACCATTGTTGGCTACGTCCAGGGAGTCCGGGATGTCCGGGCAAGTAAACCACAATGTTCATATGGAAGAATTTAATGCATGTTCCTTTGTTTACTAGGGCAACTTGGAACATATCATTAGGGGTCAGAGTATTCTTACTGTTTTTGAATTACAAAGGATTGCTTGCCCTATATGCACTTAAATTCCATATTATAAGGAGAGTATTATGTTAGAGAAAATTTTGGTTACCGATGAAATTTTACTTTCTGCCAAGATTATTGAGGATTCATATGGTTGGGAGGATATCGAAAATGAATGGGGGGATATAGAAAATGGCAGGGAGGATATCGAAAATTTATTTCAATTACGATCATCAGAAAATAATGATAATTGTGATCCAGAGAAGTTTGAAATCAGGGAAGCAAAGATTAAACGCCTGTTTGAAATCTTCATAGATGCAATAGAGGAAGTTAAGTATGATAATTATGATTTTGATGATTTTAATCTATATCTCGGCAAGTTCTATGAGTCGGAAGGAAACCTAAGTAAAGCTTTAAATCTTTATGATATCTGCATAAAAAATGATCAGCGTGGTCAAATATGTTTTTTGTGGGGTAAGGTCCGGGTGCTTCTACAGCTTGGTAAGACAGAAGATGCATTCACAATCATCCAAAATAAATTGTATTATCTTTTAGACAATTGGAACATGGACCATGACCGTAAGGTTAAATCGTTAATAAACCATTTAGCCTAAAAAGATAATGTATTGGTTTTTCTGCAAAAGGCTCTACTGATTGAGATTTTTCTCAACCATCCAGTCCGACCACATGATATGTCCGTACAACGCCCCGAAGGTACCATCGCTTTGCCGGTCCTTTGCCAAATGCACCCCATGAAGATAGACCTTGCCGTCTTTTGACTTTGCTGCTGCCTGGGCAGCCATAGATCTGGTGATCCGATATCTTACAACTGATTTGGTTGTATCGGTCCACTCCAGTACCCTTTCTTCTTTCCAGTCAACAGCACCCAGCGTGACACGAAGAACTTTGGAAGATTTTTTTATGACAATATCTTTAATCTTCGCTTTTAAGTCAGAAGCCTCTTTACCCTGATACCGGTCAGGTTCCATAAAGGTGCGTTCCGCCCCGACAGCCCTGTTTTTTTTATCGGTTTCCTTGATTAAGCTTAGTTTTTTTCTGAGGGTCGCTAGTTTAGAATCATCAGAATCAACCGTGCCTGCAAACCGTTGCAAGGCCTGGTCCAAGGATTTGATATCCCGTTCCATTGCAAGGTTCGGCTTTTTAGACTTGTCACTCTTCCATCCATTGTCTTTATTCAGGTAAGCTAAAATACGGTCAAATTCTCCTTCCAGATCTCCTGCCACCAAAGCACGGCTCTTTCTTAACTCCTCGGGCATCCTGGATAATTTATCCTGCATCTCCTTCTCAAGCCCAAGGAGTCTGGGCGTTTTACCTAATGGGAATTCTATTTTTTGATATTCAGTCCATACCCCTTTAGCTTCCTGAAAAAGTGCCTCCCGTTCCTTGATCTGGTCTTCGGAAACCGTGACTCCTACAACCAGGTATTTCTTATTGCCGGCACCCACGTCCGCATATTGACGAAGCTTCTCAACCCATGGATCGCAGGCCGTTGCCTGTTCAGCCTTCGACTCTCCTTGATTGTAATATTTGAGTTTATCCATAAGACCCGGCTCCATGAACTTGAGTTCCTGGGTCTTGCCGTATAGAAATTCCGTGTTTTTATATTCTGCCATGAGCTTGTTGGCCCTGTCATAGGCCTGGCGGCATCTTTTCTGTACGTCTTCGGAGGCATTGTTGAATGACGAACCTATAAGAAGATATGAACTGCTCTTAGGGTCCTGGAATTCTGAAAATTTGTCGATCCATTCCTTGGACTGGGTTTTTTTGTGTTCTTCCTGAGCCCCCTTGGCAGCTGAGGCTGCATCCGCAGATGATTTTGCCTGTTCCACCTGTTGGCTAACCGCTGCCAGGCGATCCTCGGCTGTTTTCATTTCCGGGTTTCCGGCTGGAATCTTTTTGCCGTATCGGCTCTTGACTTCATCCATTGCCTTTTGAGCAGTTTTCAGCTTTGTCTTTGCTGTCTGCAATCGATTTTTCCCCAACGCCTTTTCTACTTCATCCAGTGAAGAATTCACCCTTTTCAACCCTGATACGACTGAGCTGGGCAGGCCGGACGAGCCCGATTCTTTGGACACAACTTTTTTTTGGGGAGCGGCTGGCGCACTCCCGCCTATTGGCCTTTTCAATCGCTTTTCCAATTTTTGACCCAGCTGATCTAATTTTTTTCGAAGCGCGGCCAATTTGCCATCACCAGGAGAGGTCTGTTCAAGTTTTGTCAGTTCGTAATTGGTCTGAAGCCAGTCTTTTTCCGCCCGGTTCGGTGATGTAACGATGTCCCGTTTAATTTTTGAAATTTTTCGTTCGATCTGTTTTATAGTATCTTGGTCTGCCTGGGTTTGTACAATTGTGCCACCAAAAAAAAAGGCTGCTGCCAGTGTAAAAACCATGAAAAATTTAAGTTTGTTTGTTTGTCTCCAAGGCTTCATAATGGACTCCTCTACATTACATTAATGGTTGGATTGTAGGCAAAATAGTTTCGATGCGATGCAAAACAAATCTAACTTGACCTCCCAATTGATTGGTCATCTATTGAACTATAATATGAGCGCTGAGAAATATTTACAAAGAAATACCCAATTTATAGCATCAACTTCATCACTAATTAAAAAAAAATGGCCTATTTGTCAAGATCATCCTTAATATGAAAAAAAGCGAGACAGGATTGAATACAAAGAGATCGGCCTATGCGAAAGGTTGGCGGGGTATTGTTTAAAAAAAAGGGGCGGGGTCTGCGGGATAAGGCGGGGTAAACTCGCAACAGAAAAATACTGGCTACATAAATACCATATATACTCAGGAATAAATCAGGTTAAAATGTGATACCTTTGCTTAATAATGTCTTTTGATATATCGTAAATTTGATTGGTTATTTAAATTAGTAATGACGTTGAGGGAGTATAGATAACGAATGAATACTTTTCCAAATATATTTGAAAGCATACATAAATCAGATATTTTCAAAGACCTTACAAGCCAACAGTTTGCAGATTTGTTAAAAAAAGGCCGTAATATAACCTTACAACCCAAAAGTATCCTTTTTCATCAAGGTGATGTGGCTATAAATTTTATCCTTGTTAATCAAGGACGGTTAAAATTGACAAAACTTAACGAACAGGGAAAGGAGATAATTTTACGCTATATCGGGGCCGGTGAATTGACCGCCGCTGTCGCTGTCCTCAAAAATTGGAACTATCCAGCCACAGCTGAATCCGTAGAAGAGACTGATGTCACAGTCTGGGATAAACCAGCTATGATACAAATAATGCACCAATATCCAGATATCGCGATCAACCTGTTGAACATCATTTTAGAACGTATCGATGATTTGCAGAACCGCTACCTTGAGGTCTGTACTGAACATGTGGATCAACGTATCGCTCGCTCCTTACTTCGGATCATGCGGCAGGCAGGTTCGAAGACACGATCCGGGATTCAGATAGACATCCCCCTTAGCCGCCAGAACATTGCTGACTATTCAGGAACCACTTTATATACAGTAAGCCGCACACTTAGCGCCTGGGAAAAAAAGGACTGGATCAAATCTGGCCGTGAGCAGATCGTCATCACCAATCCCCATGCTCTGGTCCAATTTGCTGAAAATGGATGAACCATCCCTTGTTAGATTCTGACATATTGATTTTTTCATTTCTTTAATCTCATAATAAAAAAAATTCTTGTTTGCTCCAGCGCAAAGACACCGATAAAAAAAACGTCTATTCTTGCTTCCAATGACATCAACAACCCTGATTTGGTGAACTTGTCGGCTGAATGGTTCCCATCTGCAAAACTAGCAATGAAAAGGAAAATAATTTTGAATCCATATGTATTACAGAATCATACAATCAAAGAGCTTCTGGACCAGTATCCACAACTTCTTAAAGTGTTTATGGACCTTGGCTTATTGTGTCCCGGGTGCCCGGCGGAAGCCTTCCATACATTGGAAGATACTGCAAAGGAATATGGGTATGATCTGGATGCATTGATTCAGCATATTCATAAAATAATTCAAAATGATGATCAGAGAGATGTTCCAAAAAATCAAAATGGCAGAATTTAATAAAATCAGTGTATTGAATAACACCAACACAAAGGAGGTTAGACATGAAGGCACGAAAAATTAAAGAAAATATTTACTGGATGGGATCAGTGGATTGGGACAGTCGATTATTTGACTCACTCATCCCCCTTCCAGACGGGACCAGCTACAATGCCTATCTCATCAAAGGAAGCGAGAAGACCGTTCTGCTGGACACAGTTGATCCCCCCATGGCCAAAGAATTCATGGCCCAGCTTGCGGGCATCCCGAAAATCGATTATATCGTATCCCATCATGCTGAACAAGACCATTCAGGGACCATCCTGCAGGTTCTTGAAAAATACCCGGAGGCAAAGCTCATTTCCACCCCCAAAGCCAAGGGAATGCTGATCGATCTTTTAAAAATACCAGAGGAATGTTTTATAACCGTTGCAGATGGGGAGACCCTTTCCTTAGGTGATAAAACGTTGAAGTTTATTTACACACCCTGGGTGCACTGGCCTGAAACCATGGTCACCTATCTGGAAGAAGACAAGATCCTGTTCAGCTGTGATTTTTTCGGTTCCCATATTGCCACTGCTGATCTTTTCGTTATTGATGAAGGGCGTGTTTATGAAGCGGCCAAGCGCTATTTCGCTGAAATTATGATGCCGTTCAGAAGCATAATCAAAAAGAATCTGGATAAACTTGCATCTTATGAAATAGATATGATCGCGCCCGGCCATGGGCAACTATTTCCACGCCCGGAGTTTATCATTGATGCCTATCGAGAATGGACATTGGGAGCACCTGTAAATAAGGTTGTTTTGCCCCATATATCCATGCATGGAAGTACACAGCAGATGGTCGATCATTTCATCGCCGCCCTGGTGGCTAAGGGGGTCCAGGTTGAACCGTTTAACCTGGCTGTAACCGATATTGGAAAATTGGCCATGGCGTTGGTTGATGCGGCAACAATCGTTGTTGCCACACCCACAGTCCTGACAGGGCCCCATCCATATGCAGCCTATGCTGCGTTTTTGGCAAATGCCCTGCGGCCCAATACAAAATTTCTTTCCATTATCGGCTCCTTTGGATGGGGCGGCAAAATCGTGGAATCCCTTGCAGGAATGATTCCAAATCTCAAGGTAGAGGTCCTTGACCCTGTCCTGTGTAAAGGCGTGCCAACGGATACTGTATTTCAATCGTTGAATGATCTGGCGGCCCTGATTGCAGAAAAGCATAAAAAAGACGGTTATAAATAACAACAAGCGTAACATCCCCATTGGGTCTGTAAAGACTTTCATATAAATTAAAAAAAGGAGAAGTATCATGTTTTGTTTTCAATGTCAGGAAACAGCCAAGAACACTGGCTGCACAGTAAAAGGTGTTTGCGGTAAGCCCGAAGAAACCGCCAACCTTCAGGACTTGTTGATTTTCGTACTCAGGGGAATCTCAGTATACGGTGAGAAGCTCAAGGAACTGGGATCAGCCGATCGTTCAAATGATGATTTCATTGCTCAGGGCCTGTTTGCCACCATTACCAACGCCAATTGGGATGATGCCCGGTTTACCGACATGGTCACCCAAGGCCTCCAGCGGCGGGACCAGGTCCAGTCAAAATTTATGGCGGCCTACAAGGAGAAAAATGGTAAAGATTTTGATGAAGCACTGCCCGAATCCGCTACCTGGACTGGCGATTCATCCGATTTTGCCGAAAAAGCCAAGACGGTGGGTGTGCTGGCCACAAAAAACGAAGATGTACGATCCTTGCGTGAACTGCTGATCATCGGCCTGAAAGGGGTTGCTGCCTATGCCGACCACGCCGCTGTCCTGGGATGCCAGAAGGATGACATCAACGACTTTATCATGGAAGCCCTGGCCTCCACCACCAAAGACCTGAGTGTGGATGAGATGATTGCCATGGTCATGAAAGCAGGAGAAACCTCGGTCAACACCATGGCCCTTCTGGACCAGGCCAATACCACGGCCTACGGCAACCCGGAAATCACCGAAGTAAACATCGGCGTGGGCAAGAACCCGGGGATCCTGATCACCGGCCATGATTTAAAGGACATGGAAGAACTGCTCAAGCAGACCGACGGCACAGGCGTGGATGTCTACACCCACGGCGAGATGCTGCCAGCCAACTGCTACCCGGCCTTTAAAAAATACGATCATTTTATAGGCAACTACGGCGGCTCCTGGTGGCACCAGAACAAGGAATTTGAATCCTTTAACGGCCCGATTTTGCTCACCACCAATTGCCTGGTTCCCCTGAAAAAAAGCAATACCTACCTGGACCGGCTCTTTACCACCGGCGTGGTTGGTTATGAAAATTCCGTACACATCGCTGACCGTCCCGAAAACGGTGCTAAGGATTTTTCAGCCCTGATTGAAAAAGCCAAAACCTGTGCTCCGCCCGAAGGAATCGAGACCGGCACCATTATGGGCGGTTTTGCCCACAACCAGGTCCTGGCCCTGGCAGACAAGGTCGTGGATGCAGTGAAATCCGGTGCCATAAAACGTTTCATTGTCATGGCCGGCTGCGACGGCCGCCAGAAAGGCCGCAGTTACTATACGGAAGTGGCGGAAAATCTGCCGAAAGACACCATCATTCTAACGGCCGGATGTGCAAAATACCGTTACAATAAACTCGATCTCGGTGATATCGGCGGTATACCGAGGGTCCTTGATGCGGGTCAATGCAACGATTGCTATTCCCTTGCCGTTATCGCATTAAAGCTGAAAGAGGTCTTTGAGCTGGATAACATCAATGATCTCCCCATCTCCTATGATATCGCCTGGTATGAACAGAAAGCGGTCGCGGTCCTTCTTGCGCTGCTTTACCTGGGTGTCAAGAGAATCCGCCTCGGGCCGACCCTTCCGGCGTTTGTATCCCCAACCGTCCTCAATGTCCTGGTGGAAAATTTTGATATCAAACCAATCGGTTCGGTTGCGGAGGATATCGAGGCGATGATGGCCGGAAAATAGTACAATTATGTGAAAAATTTTACAGCGTGTATAGGTGGTATGTGGAAATTTTTCCATATACCACCTATAATAGATAAATATAATTGTATGGAGGCAAAACATACAAAATTCATTGTTTACAGGAAACTATTATGAGTATCAAAATCAAGGAACGCTTTATGGAAGCATGGGAACAATACTTTCCCGGCAGCGAACTACCCATCGTCTGTTTTTACGCCAACGAGCTGAAGGGAGGAGATTGATCACATATGGATACAACTTTAATCGATACCAAAGAGGATCTTCCCATATGGCAGGGGCTGAACACCCCTCTCTACGTCACTGATATAATACAGGAGACGCATGATGTTTATACCTTCCGCCTTCAGGGAAATCCCTTGTGCCGGTTTGTCTACTGGCCAGGACAGTTCTGCACCCTTGTGCTTGACATAAACGGCAGGAAAGTGCGCCGTTCCTATACAATTTCCTCAACGCCCTCACGGCCGTTTGTGCTGGAGATCACTGTCAAGCGTGTGCCTGGGGGGTTGGTTTCAAACTGGTTGCCGGATAACCTGAAAATCGGTGACAAAATGGAAATTGCCGGTCCGAAAGGAAAGTTTTGCTTTATGCCGGGTAAAATCCCGCCAAAAATTCTTTTTATCGCGGCGGGAAGTGGAGTCACACCCCTTATGTCGATGACCCAATGGTTGTGCGATGTGTCTGCAAATGTAGATATCCATTTTTTTAACTCGGCTCGCACGCCGGACGACATCATCTTTCGCAATGGAATTGAATTTCTTACTTCCCGATATAAAATGTTCGAACCGGTTATCATCACCAGCACCAGGGGGTCCGGTATGGCCTGGACCGGTTTAACCGGACGTATTAGCCGGGAAATGCTTGAGATGGTTGCGCCTGACATCCATGAGCGTCATATCTACATGTGCGGCCCCCCCGGCTTTATGGAAGCCGCCAAAAAAATTCTGGCCGAACCGATTTTGGGACAGCCGTTTAATCTATCCAACCTTCATACGGAAAGTTTTAGCGGCATACGGACCTCTACAGAAGAAAAATCCGCCCCGGTTGCAGGAACAGCCGAGACGAGCCCTGCCCCGACACTGCAGGAAGAAAAAGAATCAACCGCTTCATTAACAGTGGAATTTGCCCGCTCGGGCAAGGAAGTCTCCACTGATGGAAAAACGCCTTTGCTGGATATTGCCGAGGAGCAGGATATTGACATGGATTATGGCTGCCGATCGGGTAGTTGCGGACTTTGTAAAGCCCGTCTCCTTAAGGGGGATGTGGATATGGAAGATGAAGAGGGTCTTGAGCCGGAGGAAAAAGACGACGGCTATATCCTCACCTGTGTGGCAACGCCTCTTACAGACTGTACATTGGATGTTTAGGCATCTAATTATGACAGGATAAACTGGATTTTTGTTTTTTCGTTCCCACGCCCCAGCGTGGGAACCCTGAACCTGATAACCGGAGAACCTGCATGAAGAATTACAGAGACTGGTTTGAGCTTCGCTTCAGAAGATGGTCCTGTCTTACTTGATTATTACAACTTCAGGGATCAGTTTGGGCGGGATGAGATGATTGCGATTACAATCAAATCAGACGATATAAAGGATAGGAAGACGCTTTTTATCAAGAAAAGTAGAAAATGATGTAGAGCAATAGCGGATTTAGAATAATCATCCGACCCTTAGCCATTTCAGGACCTATGATTTTTAATAATACTTGATATAATGCTTGAGCATTCTGGACAGAAAAAATTTCTTTTTTTAAACTATAAATTCAGATGCCGAGGGCGATTATATTGTCTATCTACAGTCGCTAATGCCCTTTGTCGAACGGGTGTTGACTTCTATATCTATATAATAGTGCTATGATTGCAGTTAAAAATATAGCAGTTGATCATGATTATTAAAATAAGAATTTGGTTGTATTTATGATGGACTTCCCGGAGATTATGGTCATGCTCAACTAATATAAATCACAGGGCATCATGATTTATGCTGGCCTTTATGGACACCATGGCCTTGTAAAAATCAGGCTATTATTTCTATGCCATTTTCATTCAAGAAGTTGATTGATTTGCTACAGACCGGAGCGTTGGTTTATAGGACAACTGTTGATGCAAAAATTATTATCAAACTGAAAACAAAATGACCAGAAAAATTGAACTTCTGAAATAACTTCTGGCTGTTTTTTGCAATAAACTTTGAACCACAACAAATTTTCATGAAGATAAAAAAATGAGAGTGAAACAGACTGTCGGGTCAATGGCGGGTCTTTGGGGGGCGCCAGTGTAGCCCCAGCGCAAGCCTGGCAAGGGTCTTGAATGGAGTCTTAACTTGCTCTTTCAGGAAATAGCTGAAAACCCGCATAACCATGCGGTGTAAGAAGATTTCGGAAGAAAATAGTTAAAATTGAAAAAATAACAAAAATTGGCTGAAACGCTTGATATTGTTGAGTTTTGAGCGATTCTCTTGAAGGGGCTTTATCTCGATTTGAAGTCCGAGGGCCCCACCAGTGAGCCGTGCACTTCCGCATCAAAATAGAGAAAAAATAATACACCCGAAGACCCTTTCTTGTCAAGCTTTTTTGCAGTTTTCTATTTGCAAAAAGACAGAAAAAAACAGAATATTTTTGAACTTATTTTCTCCATTTTTTTGAAGCCCCGGGTCTCCTCCGGGTCGGCGGTTAGATTTGGGTTAAAGAAAGCCAATTTTTCATTGACAAAAAACATTAGAAACGGCCTACTATAGTGTTTATTCAAGGATAACGATACATAATGCCAGGGCTATTTATTTGGTCTGTTTTTTTTGCAAAACTAAGACTACTTCATTTTAGATTGGCAGATATTTTTTGCATCAAACTCCTAAGAAGTTTTAACAATGTCACGTATATGCTTTGTTTTAGGTTGTTTCCACTGATATCACAGATTAATTTCTTTACTTGGAGAGTGGGTATGATACTCGGACCTTTCATTTTTTTTGAACTACTGTTTTGAATTAAGACATTTATCCTTGAAATAACTTGCGCAAACCGGTAAATTTTATTTCTTGAGTTAAATTTTATTATGTATGAGGGAAGAAATATTGACTAAGCATGAACTGACTCAGAAACTTCAAAAGAAATGTCACTTAACCAGACAGGAATCTTCCGAGGTTGTTGAAATCTTTTTTAATGAAATGAACAAAGCATTTGTCGATGGTGAACGAATTGAAATCCGAGGGTTGTGCTCCTTCTATATTAAAAATTACAAACCTTACACCGGAAGAAATCCTAAAACCGGTGAAAGAGTTCAAATCTCCGCCAAAAAATTACCTTTTTTTAAATGTGGCAAAGATCTTAAGGAAAGAGTTGATTATCCTGCAAATTAATTGAAATCAAATTCGTGTAGAGTATATGAAAAAAGTTTTGAAGGAGATATTTCAAAAATTGCTAATATCGGTGGGGAGTGCCAAATTCAAATAGTTATATTACTAAATTGAATTTCATCGGATTTGATCCAGATGCTGTATATTGTGTTCCAGCAATTTTAACAAATTTCATTTCTATTTGAAATATTGGCTTCTTGGGGGTATCAAGTGTCCTGTCAAGGAATCATAGATGACCTTGCAACATCAACCAAACAGTCTTTTATAGATTTCAAACTGTCCATCACAACATTTTCAAAGTGGGGTGGGTTTCAGTGTATGACTGAGATGTTTGATCAGGGTCGGATCAAGATGAATTGTAGAAATCACAACTATAGTCCGGATGGATTGCAAAACAAGATGCAGTACTTCAATAATTCTAATCGAAGCAATCAGCCCTTCCAAACTCAAAAGCATATTTGATCAAAGATTCTAACTCAAACTTTTTGACAAAGTGAGCAAGGTCTGACCCATCCACATCGCCGTCATCGTCAGAGTCAAATGCACAGTTATTGACAACTGATTTCCAGGAAGTCATCATTCTGAAAGGGATTGAATTTTCACCACGGAAAGAAATCCAGCCGATATTCTCTCCCCAGGCTGTGCCGCTAAATTCACCCGTAGCTGTTTCTATCGCAACACCACCGCCTGTAGGAGCAAAGTTGATCCATCCAACATTTTCACCCCAGGCATAGCCAGAGAGGTTGCCTTCTCCGTCGTTATCGATGCCGTAAGTAATTCCATCAAGGCAGCTATTGGTGTTTTCACAGGAAAGGCTCACCCATCCAATGTTTTCTGCCCAGATGTAACCTGTCAGTTTAGTATCTTCTACCTCTGTTCCTGGTCCACCATTACCTAAGGGTTCGGCGTTGAACCAGCCCACGTTTTCTCCATAGGCGTACTGGGAATCGAGGGCAGAAGGGTCTATATTTTCTGCCGTTGCGTATAAATGAAACATAGAAATAAAGCCAACGATAGTCGCATAAAAAAACGTTTTGAATAGTATACGCTTCATACTTTTCTCCCGTTGTGGATTGCAAATACTACGATTTGCTTATCGGATACCATCTAAAACTAAGGTTTCAAGTTATCATATCCGTTTCCGCCTCGAACACACCAACTGCCAATGTTATCATAATATTTAGGGAGAATTGCAAAAGGACTGCCAGAGCTATTGAAACCCAGAGCAAGAGCTTGACCAACATCTTCGCTATCTATCGTGCTTGACGACCAGAAACCAAGTGAGATATTTATGAAGGGATGACCTTCAGGAAGATGGTCGTCTGTGGTGTCATCAAACAAAGAAAATAACTCCTGAATGTTAGGAAGGCGCCACCCGAAACGTCCACCAACTTTTTTAACTATACATGTAACGCAGGCGGAATTCCACTCCAACCCATCTGAAGAGGGTGAACGTTCCCACACAAGCCCCGTCTCTTTGTCTAATACTGCCTGTGGGATTGAAATCGGAGATCCTTCATACCATATACATTCAAATCGGCTGGATCCACAACCCGCCCTACCAAGCGTTGTACTGCCATTCGTAGAATCCAACTTCTGACTCCATGTGGGCGGGATTTCATTCAATGTTTTCATTGTCGGTCCGGGAGAATCTGTCGGTTCCAAACTACCGGCTTCAATAAGACTTGGTAAAAACGTCGCCATGGTTATAAACACAGCCACAGTCACCAATACCAACATAGGTTTTCTTCGTTGTCTCATTTGTTCCTACCTCCTTTGTGCACTATCTATATGTTTAAATTTTCAAAAACTATTTGGTCTTTTTCCCTGATTGAGAATGAGCAGCGGATATAAACAGTATTAGGACAGCAAGAATATAAATTATGTACAAATTTCTTTTAAAAGAGTCAAGAACTTGTTGGAATTATTCAGAATAAAAGTTCACTACTTGTATTCATAAAGCTATCTTTTTCCAGATATGGCCTAAATCTATATGCTGTGGTGAGACAATTAAAACTTTCTGGTTTTCCATTCATTTTATTTGGAGAGTAATCGGAATTTGTCCAAATTTTCAGAAAGTGATCGTCAAAATCTGCTAAAATGTTTTTGATATATTATATTCGTTAATCGCAGCTACAGAAAACCATTCAACTTGATAATGTATTGAACTAAACCGCTGCGCGGTGGCTCCCATCCCTCCCAACTTTATCAGCTATTTTCAACACATTAATCCAGTCAAATTTTTCTTTTAAATCTCGCATGACACCATAAGTTCCGATATCTCCTCTATGTTTTATTAATCCATAAAAGAGGAGAACCAGCATGACACCGTTAAGACAAAAAATGATCAATGACATGAAACTTCGTAGATTCGCCATTGGCACCCAAAAACTCTATGTTTATGCAGTTGAAGACCTTGCAAAATATTATCACCGCTCTCCTAACCTCATCAGTGAGGAAGAGGCCCATGGTTATTTGCTTTATCTTCAGGAAGAAAGAAAGCTTGAGTGGGGAAGCTGTAATTGCATGGCAGCAGGATTGAATTTTTTTTATAAAACCACTTTGAAAGAGAAAAATATCAATTTCAAAATCCCAAAAAGAAAGCATACAAGAAAGCTTCCTACAATATTTAGTCGATCAGAGTTGATAAAACTATTTGATGCAACAGATAGCTTAAGAAATCGAATGATACTTACCACCGCGTATTCTGCCGGGTTGCGTGTCAGTGAGGTGGTATCACTAAAGCCTGAACATATTGAATCCAGCCGCAAACTGATCAGGGTTGAACAAGGGAAAGGTAACAAAGACCGATATACTTTGTTATCCGACAAGCTGCTAAAGGATTTAAAGGTATATTGGAAACGATATCATCCCAAGGAATATCTATTTTATCCTACAGGCAATCCCCACAAGCCCTTAACCAAAAATATGGCTTGGAAAATATTTAATAAAGCAAAGCAAAAGGCCGGTCTTAAACGAGGCAAAGGGATACATTCACTCCGACATGCCTTTGCAACCCACCTTCTTGAGGACGGAGTTGATTTATATTCAATAAAAACATTTCTGGGGCATAGCTCAATTTCAACGACCATGATTTATTTGCGCCTTACCCAAAATGGTATCAAAAAGATCAAAAGCCCTTTTGATAGATATAATTCAGCGACTGTGGAGGTTCCAGATGGAAAAGACAATTGATTCAACCAGTGGTGGAAAAAGTCCGGAGATGGCTGATATTTTTTGTAAATATGGCAAAGCATATATTGAATCACATTCCATGCCCCTGGAACATTACAAAATCATGAATGCTATTGTAGTTTGCCGAACGGCAGCATTAGGTGGCCATGTTGAAGTCTGTGATTCTTGCGGGAAAGAACGAAATTCTTACAATTCCTGCCGTAACCGTCATTGTCCTAAATGCCAGGCACTTACTAAAGCAAGATGGATTGAAGCAAGGCAGGCAGAGCTTCTTCCTGTTTCTTATTTTCATAATGTATTTACCCTACCGCATGAGCTCAATTTGATTATTCTTTGCAATAAAAAAATCATGCTGGACATCTTCTTTAGGGCAGTATCAGCAACTTTGAAAGAATTTGCCCAGAATCCAACCAGGTACAAAGAGGGTGGTAAAATTGGATTTACTGCAATTCTTCACACTTGGGATCAAAAACTGCGGGACCATTTTCATCTTCACTGTGTGATACCGGCAGGATATCTATCTAATGACGGTGAGCGATGGATACATTCTAAAAAGAAATTTTTATTTCCAGTTAAAGCTCTATCAAAGGTTTTCCGGGGTAAATTCATGGAGCTAATGGAAAAGGCATTCCAACTTAATGACCTGATTTTTCCCGGCAAGATCGCTGATATCGGAACTAATGCAGGGTTCAGGAAATTGAAAAAGCAATTATTCTCAAAAGGATGGGTTGTCTATTCAAAACAGCCATTTGGTGGTCCTAAACAGGTGCTGGAGTATTTGGGGCGATACACACACAGGGTCGCTATCTCAAACAACCGGATCTTAGGTATGGAAAACGGCACAGTTAAATTCTCTTATAAAGATCGTAAAAATAATGATACAAAAAAAACCATGGCTCTTGATGCCAATGAATTTATCCGGCGTTTTCTTCTCCATGCTCTACCTAAAAAGTTTATGCGGATTCGTCATTGTGGATTTCTGGCAAACCGTTGCAAAAAAGGAAACTTGTTAAAATGTCGAAAGATTCTGGGGCAGGACAATATACCTGATAATTTATCAAATAAATCCGTGAAGGAACTCATGTTGGATTTGACTGGTCTGGATATTTCTACATGTCCTTTCTGCAAAAAAGGAAAGCTGAATAAAATACTTAAAATCCCGGAACAAACTGGCCCTGGTTTTTTTGAACGTTTGAATTTAACTTTCCTTAAAGACACATCATAATTCGGTTGTATTTGGGAGCGGGTATTTTTCTTTATGCGTTATCAACGCAAATGGATAACTGTGCCTGTAGTAGACAATGGCGTTCAAAAAAGAAAGACAATAATTAAAAGAACAGGCATCAATATTAAAATATGGCGATTAAATGTGATTTATCATGAAGAATATTTTTATTTTCAAAAAAATTATTCAGCAATCACAAATCCAACCAATACAATCCCCATAGAGAAGCATCTCGCCTTTGAGACAAATCTTCTTTAGGTTTAGTTCAATAAATTTAATCCTTCATCTCTTTAAGATTTGGTAATTTGTACTTTTGTTTCATATACGAAAAATGGTTCTTAGAATCACGGCTTTGGCAATAGATGAAAGATAAAATTCTATACATAAAATTTACAAAACGAAATTCAATACAAGTTTTATCAATAATTAGGAATAATTGTAGCCGAGCAATTACCATCAATAGTTGCTGAAAGGCTTTTTACAATTGCTATAGCTTCACTTTTGCTCAATGTTAATTTGAGAACATTTTTTGCCTCAGTTTTGATTTCTATGCTTATTTTTGAATCTGCAATTGGTTCTGATTTCATAATTAAATCTGTTTCAGAGCCAGTATAATTCCGTCTGTCTCTGTATGTAAGAATGTATTCCATAAGGGGAATTGTCCTCCTAAACTTTTTCAAATATATTAAAAATAGGGCGACCGCCCACTCCCAATTCTAAGTTCCCGGCTTTCTTCAGGATGTAGAGATTCTCGGTATGCCGCTGTTCTCAACATCTCAAGTTCACTCCAAGCGATTTTCCTATCCTCATCTTCATCTTGGTTCATTACATAATTCACATATTTTGTAACTATTCTGGAATTATCCATTAATATTTTAAGTTCAAATTTTCCTTGATCATCAATTGATTCAAAACAATGCCTAAACCGCATTTGATCAAACCAACAATAGAGAATAGGGATCGCAAAGATCAATAATGTGATCCCAAAAGCAATAGGTGGGCCGTCTAATATAACGGGAATGCTTCGTAGCCCAATAAATTGCAACAGTATGCAAAGTCCTGCCAAAACCGACATCCCTCCCCCAACAAAGAGGTATAGCTTCATTTTGAGATCAATATCCTCAAGATTGCGATTGATACTAAGTTGATTTGGTGCAACCTCAATATCGAATGGATTCGAAATTACAAAAGAATCATATACTTGCATAATTATCCTTATGCCATCTGGTAAGTTTCTTTTTCAAAAAATACAGATATGAAAGTCAACTTAATTTGGAGATAATCATTCATGGTCCTGAAATGCAAGAGTAAACTTTATACATCACTTGACGTAACAAAACTTAATATTTCTTATTATATCAATAGCTTACATGATCTTTGCCAAACATGATGCTTTGATGTTAAACATATTGCCTACTTAAAATTTATTATAACCTCATAT
>NZ_JAIOSW010000077.1 GCF_021107415.1 Desulfobacula sp. | reverse complement strand
TCCATGTGGTTTGAGGATCTTGAAAAAGAGAGTTTTGCACCGATTTTTGGTGAACGAAAAGTATCTATAGATGTGGGATAATTTATGAACCCGATTAGAGATCAGATAAAACATCAATTGCCCGAAACCAGAGTAACTCCATCACGGTTTCGCAATACCATCGGCAAATATATCATTAAAAGGAATTCTAACTGCGTCTCCTGCGGGAAATGTGCAGAGCTCTGCCCATACGGGGTTCACATCATGCCTGCCAATCATGCTTCACCCTTGAGGCCTGTTGAACACAACTGCATCGGGTTTGACTGTAAGAAAACCGACCATTACTGCATTGAACACTGTCCGGAAGACGCCCTGGTCCTTAAAGAGAATCCTTTGCTGGACACCATGGGAGACTACCGCTGGCCATCTGAAATGCTGATAGGCCATTTTGCCATGGCAGAAACAGGAGAGGCGCCCCATGTGGACCTTGAGTATAATCTCGGCAACTCAGGCGGCGGGTTTGACAAGATGCGGTTTGTTGAGCCAGACCCCGGTCTGGCTACTGATTTGGCTTTAGGCATCAGTGATGAAGAGATTGACACCAGCATTGACTTGAATAAAACAGGAGACGACCGTCCTCAAAAAACCATTTCCCTTCCCTGTTACGGCGGCGGAATGTCCTATGGATCAACCGCCTTATCCGTTATTATCGGGCGGGCAAGGGCTGCCAAGAGGCTCAATTCTCTCACCTGTACCGGTGAAGGGGGATATCCGCGGCAGTTCCTTCCCTATAAAGAGCATGTCATTACCCAGGTGGCCACGGGTCTTTTCGGTGTAAGAGAAGAAACCATCCAGCACTGTCCGATTATGGAATTTAAATATGCCCAGGGTGCAAAACCAGGGTTAGGCGGCCATCTTCTGGGAGAAAAAGTCACCGAAGCTGTTGCCAAAATGAGGGAAACCGTTGTGGGAAGCTCTCTTTTCTCACCCTTCCCTTTCCACTCTGTCTATTCGGTTGAAGACCATAAAAAACATGTGGACTGGATGAAAGAGATCAACCACAATGTTTTATGCTCAATAAAAGTGTCCACCCCCACGGATGTGGACATGGTTGCCGTAGGCGTCTATTACGCCGGTGGCCATATCATTCATATTGACGGCAGTTACGGCGGTACGGGCGCAGCGCCGGACATTGCCAAAAAAAATATTGCCATGCCCATTGAATATGCCATTCCAAAGGTTCACAGATTTCTTGTGGAAGAAGGGGCCAGGGACAAGATCTGTCTCATCGCCAGCGGCGGCATCAGGAACGCCCTTGATGTGGCAAAAGCCATTGCTCTCGGTGCAGACGGGTGTGTTATCGGAACAGCTGATCTTGTGGCAGTTGAATGTGTCAGGTGCGGAAATTGCGAGAGCGGACGGGGATGTGCCAGGGGAATAGCTACCACAGATCCGGAACTGGGAAACATGATCGACGAAGCGTATGTGGAACAGCGTCTTGTCAATATGTATATGGCCTGGCGCAAACAATGGTGCGATATCCTAAGAACCTATGGATTAAAAAGCATTAAAGAACTCAGGGGCCGTTCAGATCTTCTGGTGCACCTTGATTATCTGGATGAAAGCGACAGAAAAAAATACCAGCCCGCACCCGAATACAAAATGGTTTTATAATAAGGATTTAAATAATGACGAATACAAATAAAATCATACAAAACATACTGACTTCAAGAAAGCGTCTGCCACACACCAAAACACCGGTAAACAAATCCAATGAAGAGGGTGGCTGCGGAGTCACCGGATTCATGGCCAATATTCCCATTGCAGGACGTCATATTTACGAACCCTCGGTTCAGATGCATAACAGGGGTAACGGCAAAGGCGGCGGCATCGCGGCTGTCGGTTTAAGTGCAAGCGACCTTGGAATCCCTAAAGATGTGCTTGAAGACCATTACCTTTTACAGGTGGCGTATCTGGATGAAGACGTCATCCTTAAGGTCGAGTCTACGAATATTAATCCCCTGTTTGATATCTATAAATCTGAAAAAATTCCCACGATTGATGATTACACCTCCATTGGCCTTGAAGTCAAACCGCCGGATGTGTGGCGGTATTTTGTAAGGGTGCGCCCTGATGTGCTTGAAAAATTTATCCGGTACAATCATTTATATAAAATGGACAAAAAAAAGGCGGAAGATGAGTTTGTATCCCAAAATTCCTTCCGGCTGAACCAGACCTATTATGCTTCCCTTGGGGAAAAACAGGCTTTTGTATTGTCCCATGCCAGAAACGTGATGATCCTCAAAGTGGTTGGCTATGCAGAGCAGGCTACCCAATATTATTGCCTGGATGATTTCAGGGCCCATGGCTGGATAGCCCACCAGCGGTATCCCACCCGGGGACGGCTCTGGCATCCCGGAGGTGCCCACCCTTTTTCCGGTATGCATGAAGCCCTGGTCCATAATGGAGATTTTGCCAATTACCATGCCGTGTGTGAATATTTAAACCAGCACAATATCTATCCCCAATTCCTGACAGATACGGAAACGTCCGTTCTGCTGCTGGATTTATATAACAGGGTGTTTGAATATCCTCTGGAATATATTATCGAAGCCCTGGCACCGACAACTGAGTATGATTTTGACTGTCTGCCCCCTGAAAAGCAGCAGGTTTACAAATATATCCAGTCCCAGCACATGACAGGCTCCCCCGACGGCCCCTGGTTTTTTATCATTGCCAGAAATGATCCGTATCATGATCTCATGCAATTAATCGGGATCACGGATACTGCCATGCTCAGACCCCAGGTATTTGCCCTCCAGGAAAGAGATGATGTTCAGATCGGTCTTGTCTGCTCTGAAAAACAGGCCATTGATGCTACCTTGCAAAGTATTGCCGCAGAGGATCATAGATTCTGCCCCATTGCCGACAAATACTGGAATGCACGGGGTGGAAGTTCCACAGATGGCGGCGCATTTACCTTTACCATTAAGGATTCCGGAAAAGGAGACGGCTCCAAAAAACTCATTACCCAGAACAAATTTGGTGAAATTGTTCAGACCCCGGAAGGCCAGATTCATTATGACATAACTATTGATCTTTCAGATTCTTTTAAAAAGAATGCCCAGACAAAAAAAATTACTAACTTATTTAATACAAATGACTTACAGGGAATAAAGCAATACTGCTCTTCCCAATTTACGGTGCTTGATTTCCAGGACA
Source organism: Desulfobacula sp. (assembly GCF_021107415.1). Next base: position 3,302 of record NZ_JAIOSW010000077.1, on the reverse strand, counting down.
TCAGGCTTGTATGCGGGACGATAGAAACCCTGGCAGAAGAAAACGATGGTAAAAAAGCCATGGCCATTGACCTGTTAACCCACCTGAATGACCGGATCTTTCCAACAGACAATAAAAAACGCAGTTCTGTCCTCCAGATTATCAGGGAGAGCCTTACGACTATTTTTAAATCATCTCCCAAAATCGGAAATAATTCAAACAGCATGTATGCCTATATTGACCGTGCAGGCCGAAAGGATTTAAGAGGCCCCCAAGGGAATGAAAAAATCCTTGTTGTGAATGCAAAAGAATTTGAACCCGAAGGAAAAAACTGTGATTCAAGAATGATCAATAAAGCCTACCGATTGGGATGGAAACAATATATCTGTTATGGATATAAAGGCCAGAGATTCACAGGCTGCGGGCTTGGTCCTGATTCGGATGATGTTCGATTTGATGTGTACGACAGTTCAGGTGATTATATGGCCTCGGGTATTGACGGCATGGAAATCCATGTCCACGGCAATGCCCAGGATCAGCTCGGACAAATCATGAAGCGCGGCAAATTTGTGGTTCATGGTGATGTGGGACAAACCTTCATGTATGGTGCCAAAGGCGGCGAAGTCTATATTCTGGGCAATGCAGCCGGACGTCCCCTGATCAATGCCACGGGCAAGCCCAGGGTTGTCATCAACGGAACATGCCTTGATTACCTTGCACAATCTTTTATGGCAGGTGATCCCTTGAATGGTGGCGGTTTTGTCATTGTCAATGGTATTACATTTGATGATAATGGCAAGGTGATAGATCTTACCATGCCGTATCCCGGTTCAAACCTGTTCTCGCTGGCTTCCGGCGGTGCCATTTATCTAAGAGATCCTGAATGCAAGGTTGTGGACGAACACTTAAACGGTGGTGTATTTACCGAAGTAACCAAAGCTGACTGGGACCTGATTCTTCCCTATCTTAAGGAAAATGAAAAACTATTTGGCATTTGTATTAAAACCGATCTCTTAACAATTGATGGCGACTGCCTGCCATTCAATAAAGTATACAGGAAAGTAATGCCAAAGTCGGCATTGGAAACCAAAAAAAATTAAAAAATACCAGATTTTATAATTTTCTTTTCTTGAAGATAGCGGGTAGTCATACGCGTTTGCTCAGCAGACCACCTTAAGGATACCATTTGAATTATTGAAACTTTGGGAAGTTATGACTAAGGCAAGTTACCTTGAGTCTATGGGATAGAATTAGATTACGAATTTTTAACACCTGCCATCCTCTGGATAGTATTTGGCAAGTTCAGGCTCAGTACCAGCAAATTTTTTTACAGCTTCTAATGAATCCTATATTGTAACAAGAAGAAAATGGCTTTCCTTCTCCTTATCATTTCGTTGAAAATAAGTTTTTAACAATCCATCAATTGATCCATAGTCCGGTGCAGCCCTTTCAATCATGAATTTTTCATAGTCATCTGATTTTTCAATACTCACTCTACCGTGCCATAATCTCATTATTGCCAAAACAAAACCCCGCTTTATAATATTTCAATCAACTAAATACAATATCTTATGTCTGAACTTCAAGCATATGTGTTCAGATTCCACTTTATACAGGTGTTGAATAAAAGCAACCTCTGCTTGTTATCATAAAAATACGCTTGTTATTGATATCGATAGGTATTAAGCTTATTCTTCAAAAAAAGGCGTTTGGAAAATAAAGATAGATAATAAATACAGTGAATAATTTACAAAAGCGGATCACAGAAGAATGAAATCATTGGTTTTGACACTGTTTTTACTGACAGGCATCTTTTTTTTAAATTTTTCAGTCAGGATAATCCTTGCCCCCCTGATGCCGACTATTTTGACAGATATGAACCTTGCTCCTGATGATGCAGGGTCATTTTTTTTAATAATCGCATCCGGATACTTTATATCCTTGATATTTTCAGGCTTTGTATCTTCAAAATTAAAGCATAAAAAGACAATTCTTCTGGCTGCTGTTACAGCAGGGGTGACTATTATCTGCACAGGATTGAGCCAAAACCTGATCACCATCCGCCTGGGACTTTTTACTGTAGGTCTTGCAACCGGTCTTTATCTACCTTCAGGAATCGCCATGTTGACCTCCTCAACAGACAGTAAAAACTGGGGGAAAGTACTGGGAGTTCATGAAATGGCACCGAATTTAAGTTTTTTACTTATACCTGTGATTTGTGAGGGATTATTGTTATGGGTTTCATGGCGTAGTATTTTTATTATTATTGGGGTGATCAGTATTGGATTCGGTATCGCATTTTATACTTTTTTTACTGCAAAAGATTTTCCGGGTGAAGCTCCCATATTAAGTTCATTAAAACCATTGATTTCAACACCGTCTTTTTGGATGATGATGACTCTTTTCAGCCTTGGTGTAGGAGGAGCATTGGGTGTTTACTCAATGCTGCCTCTTTATCTTGTAAAAGCACACGGAATGATCCAAACCGAGGCAAACACCCTGATTGCCCTATCAAGAATTTTAACACTGGGCATGGCATTATTGGCAGGCTGGTTGACGGATCATATAGGCGAAAAAAAAACATTGGCAGGAGTATTGTGCATTACGGGTATTTTAACCTTTCTTATGGGTTTTTTAACAGGTTTTCCCATGAAGATAATCCTTTTTTTACAACCTTTGTCTGCGGTATGTTTTTTCCCCCCGGCATTTGCCGCTTTATCACAAATTTGCACTCAAGAACATCGCAATGTGGTAATATCTTTTAACATTCCCATTGCATTTTTAGTGGGAGGCGGTGTGGTTCCCAATATCATCGGTATGTTAGGGGAGTCGGGTTATTTTTCAACTGGATTTATATTGTTTGGTGCTTTTATTTTTGCAGGATCAATAATTCCTTTTTACCTGAAATTATTAAAGGATGAAGAGATATAACCAAACGCCTATATTAACAGTTACAAAGAATTATCCTTGTCCAGATTTTTTATCAGTCGATTTGTTTGGGAATATCAAGATTATACTTCAGGGCATGCTAAATCTGAGGACTACACGTTCTCACTACTAAAGCCCTAAAACTGGAATCCGGCAGTTAAGGATAATTGTCCCTGTTGGAAGTATTTGAAACTCGGAATTATTAAAGATACCAACAATATACTTCTATAGAAATGAATCAACATTTAAGTTACAATTAATCCTATGAAACGAAAAATTGAATTACTGGCACCGGGTGGAGATATTGAGTCTATAAAAGCGGCAATTATCGCAGGGACAGATGCTGTATACTGTGGTTTGAATCAATTTAATGCCAGGAACCGGGCCACAAACAT
>NZ_JAIOSW010000211.1 GCF_021107415.1 Desulfobacula sp. | reverse complement strand
GGTCATGACGATCTGCCACAGCTGCATACTTCTGGATCGAAATCCCCCGGCACAGCTTAAAAGATAATACTCCCACATCCTGAAAAACCGTTCCCCGTACTTATTTTTCAGTTCCGGCCATGCCTGCTTGAAATTCCTGTACCAGGCCATCAGGGTTTTATCATAATCTTCCCCAAAATTATCCCAGTTCTCCATGATAAAAAAATTTTCCATGGCTTTTCCCAGCTGGGCAATGGAAGGCAGCATTGAATTGGGGAAAATATATTTTACAGTCCATGGATTACATATCCTGCTGCTGGTATTGCTTCCAATGGTGTGAACAAAGGCAATCCCGTCATTTTTCAGCAATTGGTTTGTCAACTTCATATAGGTCCGGTAATTTTTATATCCTACATGCTCTATCATCCCGATGGAAATAACACGGTCATAGAGTCCGGATGCATTCCGGTAGTCATCCAGCCGGATTTCAACCGGCAGGCCCTGGCACAGTTTTTTCCCAAACTCAGCCTGTTCTTTTGACACGGTAAACCCTGTCACCCTGACACCATGTCTTTGAGCAGCATATTTGGCAAATCCGCCAAATCCGCACCCCAGCTCAATAATTTCCATTCCAGGTTCAAGTCTCAGTTTTTTGCAAACCATTGCAAGCTTGGCTTCCTGGGCTGCATCAAGGGTCTTGGCATCCTTCCAGTAGCCGCAGGTATACTGCAGTTGTTTGTCCAGCATCTTTTGGTAAAGATCATTGCCGATATCATAATGTTCTTTACCGACCATGAAAGCACGCCTGGTATTCTGCAGATTAAAGATCTTGGCTTTAAATATGTTCCATGCCGTGGTCCAGTCCTGTTTTATTTTACTCAACAGATCGGCGCGAAGGATTTTTTCAATAAACCAGTCAAGAGACTTGCACTCCCACCACCTGTCCATATAGGATTCCCCGAGCCCCAGTGCAGTCTGATGTAAAACACGCTCAAAGAATTTATCATCATGGACCTGGATATCATAGGGTTTGTCTCCGTTGACCGTAATTCCTGCGGCCTCCATTAAACTAAAGAATGTTTTCTTTTCCTTTTTATCATCCATACCGTCCTCCCATATCTGATAATGGATTTAATAAAAATAATCAGGTTGAGATCGTCTCTTCACTTAATTCCCCAAATGATGTTTTTCCAGCTGCTAAAGTATACCTTATTCTATCGTAAAAATCACCCGGATTTCAAGTAATTTTCTATATGGTCAGACTTTTTGTTCAAAAAATAATTGCGGTAAAGATTCAAAGTATTGTATGCTTCATGGCTGAATGAGATAGAGAATTTAAGCTTTACCTGTTTACAGGCAAATAATAATAGGTTGAATCATGAATACGAATGAGAAAATTAATCATATCAGGCAATTGATGAAAGATGGCAATATTGCTGCCGTTATCATACCAAGCGATGATCCCCATGGGAGTGAATATGTTGCTGACCACTGGCAGGCAAGAAAGTGGCTCACCGGGTTTTCAGGCTCTGCCGGAACAGCTGTTATCACTCTTGAACACGCCATTTTATGGACAGATTTCAGATACTATATCCAGGCTGAAAAACAAATTTCAGGTTCCTGGTTTGAGTTGTATAAAATGGGGGAGCCGGATGTCCCGACATTTCAAAAATGGCTGATTGATACCTTGAAGCCAAAAGACACCATTGGAATTGATGGAAATGTATTCAGCATGGCCAATGTGAAAAAGTATAAAACTCAATTTAAAGCCAAAGGACTTTTGCTGAATACAGATATTGATTTTGTCAGGGAGCTATGGACAGACAGGCCGCCCAGGCCAAAGTCAGCGGCATTTTCCCTGTCAGAACAATATGCCGGGAAAAGCAGGAAGGATAAAATCAGGCAAATTCAAAAGCAGATGGATGCTTTGGATGCATCTTACCATTTAATAGCAACCCTTGATGATATCGCATGGAGCCTGAATCTTCGGGGACAGGATGTTCATACAAATCCTGTTAATATTGCATTTGTTTTGATTGCTCCCCAAAACGTGTTTTTGTTTGTCAGCAAAACAAAGATTAATGATGCTCTTGCCAAAGAATTGCGCCGGGATGGCATAGACATTGTTGAATATGAAGATATAACCTCTGCTTTATCAAAGATTCAAGATAACAAAACGATTCTGGTTGATCCTGAAAATACCAATTACAGGCTGTATCAGTCCATTAATAAAAAATGTAAGATTGTTGAAGAATCCAATCCGGCTATTGCGCTTAAAGCCATAAAAAATGATATTGAGATCGCTCATTTGAGACAAACGGCTGTAAAAGATGGTGCAGCTGTTGTAAACTTTCTCTTCTGGCTTGAGCATCAGAATGAAGATGCGCAGATTACCGAACAATCTGTTGCCGATAAGCTTTATTTATTTCGAAAGGATCAGGAGTTATTCGTTGAAAACAGTTTTGATCCCATCATGGCCTATCAGGATCATTCAGCCATGTGTCACTATTCGGCTACTAAAGAAACAGATGTGGTTATTGGTAATGCAGGCATGTTTTTGACGGATTCCGGCGGCAACTATCTTACCGGTACCACGGATATTACCCGAACCATTTGTCGGGGCAAGCCGTCAAAACAGGAAATAACAGATTACACCCTGGTATTAAAAGGCCATATCTCTGTAGCCACAGTCCTGTTTCCCAAAGGTACCAAAGGATTCCAGATTGATACGCTCTCACGGCAGTATTTATGGCAGCAGGGAATGGATTTCGGCCATGGCACAGGTCATGGGGTCGGATTTTTTTTATGTGTTCATGAGGGCCCTGCAAGAATAAGTCCCCATCCCATTGATGTAAAACTTGAAAAAGGCATGGTGTTGACCAATGAGCCCGGAGTTTACAGGGAGGGCGCTTATGGCATAAGACTGGAGAATATGATTCTTGTGGACCAGGCCTTTGAAAATGAGTTTGGAACATTCATGAAATTTGAGAACATGACAGTTTGCCATTTTGAAAGAACCTTGATTGACAAGGACATGCTGTCTATGGAAGAAAAAGACTGGATCAATGCGTATCACGCTATGGTTTATGAGAAACTGTCACCTAATCTGGATCAGGATGTGGCATTGTGGCTTAATGAAAAAACCAAGGAGTTATAAATTTAAATTATACCAGGTCTATCGTTACGTTTACTTACTGTTAAACTTATATCCAACACCCGTAATCGTAACAATTAAGTCCGGGGTTTCAGGGTTTTGTTCAATTTTTTTTCTTAATCGCTGGATATGGACATCCAGTGCCCTGCTGTGGGAATAGAGCTGTGAATCCCACCAGATCTGTTTTTCTATAAAATCTCTTGACAGACTCTGATCGGGATGGGAGACAAAGAGCTCCAGGAGTTGAAATTCTGTTTTTGTCAATTTTGCTAATTGTCCCTTGATGGAAACCTGTCTTTTTTTATAATTTATTTCAAGGTGTCTGAATTCTTGTTTTTCTTTTACGAGTGATCTGTCAATCCGATTGAAAATAGCCGTTATTCTTGCTGAAAGCTCCAGGTATTCAAAGGGTTTGACAATATAATCATCCGCACCGCTTTTAAGTCCCAAAACTTTATCCGACAAAGTATCCCTTGCCGTAAGCATGATGATGGGAAAATCAAAGGATTTCCTTAGAATTTCACAAATGGAGATGCCATCCATATCCGGCAGGTTCAGATCAAGCAGAATCAGGTCGGGTTGACCTGTTTCGGCCATTTCAATACCCTTGCGGCCAAGATGGGAAAAGATGACCTTATATCCGTCAAGGGTTAAATTACCTTTAATAGTTTGAACAATATCTTTGTCATCGTCAATGATTAAAATGGTTTTGCCGGGTGTCGTCATTTAATCGTCCTGTTATCCTGTGGAAGTGTAATAAAAAATGTGCTGGAAGATCCTTTTTCGCTTTGAACACTGAGACTGCCGTTATGGGCAGAGACAATAGCTTTGGATATGGCAAGTCCCATGCCTGCTCCTTGATTTTTTATGTTTGATTCAGTTTTGGCAGTGTAGAATTTTTTAAAAATAGTTTCAAGATTTTCCTTGGGGATACCGGGCCCCTGATCTTTGATGGATATTTGAATGTCATTGTTTTGGGTTTTAACCTGTATTTTAATCCGGGCCTTGGGTTTTGAAAATTTAATGGCATTATCCAGAAGATTGACAAGAACCTGTTCCATCCGTTCAAGATCTATGATGGCATAAAGATGTTCCGAATAATCCGGCAAAATTGTAATCTCTTTTTCCAGGGACAAAGGGCTCATGATATCAATCACCTCTTTTACAAGTTGTGAAATGTCCTGACGTTCAAACTCCCACTCAATGGTTCCTGCTTCAAGCTTTGTAAAGTCAAAAAGGTTTGAAATCAGCCGGGTGAGTCTTGAAATGTTTTTTTCAATGATCTGGATAAATTCAAGATGATTTGGATCTGTCAATGTCCTTTCAAGATAATTGATACTGCCCTTTACGGCTGTTAAAGGGGTTCGAAGTTCATGGGACATATTGGCAAGGAAATCTGATTTCAGCTTATCAAGTTTTAAAAGTTCATGGTTGGCATGGGCAAGATCCTTTGTTGCCTTTGTTACCTTTTTTTCTAAATTGTCCCGATTGTGCATCAGGTTTTCAGCCATGAGGTTGAAACTTTTCCCCAGTTTTTCAAGTTCATCATTTGTATGGGGCGACACCCGGGTACCCAGGTTGCCAAAGGAGACCTGACGGCTCTTTTTTTCCAATTCATTTATGGGCTTTAAGACAAGGGTATGGATAAGGAAAACCAGTACAAGAATGGTTGCAAGGGTGATGCAGATCCCGGCTCCTGCCAGCAGCCATATGGTTTTTTTTAAGGCCTGTTTTATGTTTTGATAGGGGATGGTTACCCTTAGCCCGCCCATAATACTTGTTTCCTGTTCGGTTTCATTGGGGTGGCATTTTATACATCCTTTAGTTTTATAGAGGGGTACCATATAATCAAAGGATTGATCTGTAAATTGGTAATATTCTGTTGTTTTTTGAGTTGCAAAGCTGTTTAAACCTGCTTTCTCAAAGAGGTTCGGGCTGTTGGCGGCATTGATGGGCATAAGGCTGGACAGTTTGAACTGATAAGATTTTTTTTCAAAGGAATATTGTGACAGTTTCTGGGTTACCATTGATGGAGTGAAAAATTGGTAGGTATCCTGGGATATGCAAAGTTGATCTTTTATGGCAAAGACAACCCTTTTGGCTCCCAGGCTTTTCACATTAACAAATATGCCGCCCATACAGTCTGTTACCCATTGGCGGGTCAGTATAATTTGATCTGCAATCACTCTTGCTTTTTCAAGGGTTTCCTGTTTGCCCTGGTTGGATATGCGAAATCCAATCCAGGTGAAAAGAAGACCCAGGATAGGAACAATAATGATAATGACACCAAAAACAAATTTTCTTTTTAAAGGATAATTTATTTTTCCTGAGGGATTTTTCATGGTATCAATATCATTGTTTTCTTTGTTCTGCATAATCATCACCATGGTGAATCAGTCTGTATTCGGTTGCTAATTGCTATGCCTGAGTTAAGGTATAAAATGATTTGATAAAAATATCCATACAAAAAGATGGCATGGTTTTTGAAAGGTTGTTGAACCAGATAGAATTTGGATAGGAAGTGTATCATATGAAACAGTAGAAATATTTTAATAAGAAGGAGATAAATTATGATAAGCTGGCTATGCAGCAAATGCGGGTATACCCCTGATGCGGATACTCCGCCTGAGAAGTGTCCATCCTGTAAAAGCGATTGTTCCTTTGTTGATAATTCCTGCTATACACCCGATTGCGCAGGAAAGCCGAACGACCCTCAAATCAAGGGCGGTGAATAAAAAAAGCTAAAGATGAATGATACGATTATGCCTTTGGAAGGTTGTTTCTGGAATATGGATTGCCTTGAGACAGATCTGTATCGTCAATAAAAATTAAAAAAGGAGTTTAAAGTGGTAGAACCAAAAGATCTGTATCAATGTCAGACAGTTAATTGCGGTTATATTTATAATCCTGATAAAGGGGACAGAAAAGGAAAGATTGCAAAAGGAACAAAATTTGAGGATCTGCTCGATGACTGGAAATGTCCTGTCTGTGGAGCCAGTACTAAAGCATTTAAGTCACTTGGCTAACGATGGCAGAAAGCCAAAAGGAGAAATTGGTAATGAAATGGATGCAGTTTTTTACACCTGCTAAATCATTGGATTTTAAGGAGACGGAAAAATATATTTCTCAACATCCGGGGGATGAGATAACAATCCTGGATGTCAGACAGCCCTCAGAATACCAGGAGAGTCATATTCCAGG
>NZ_JAIOSW010000327.1 GCF_021107415.1 Desulfobacula sp. | reverse complement strand
GGGGCAAGATCTGCGGCAATGGGGTTTAACAGGATTGTGGATGCAGATATTGATCTTAAAAATGAGAGGACAGCCATAAGGGAAATCCCGTCAGGATTATTATCAAAAAAGGAAAGTCTGTTGTTTGTTATCCTGTCATCCCTGGTATTTATTTTCTGTGCAGCCATGCTGTCACGCCTTTGCCTGATGCTTTCTTTCCCGGTATTATTTTTTTTATTGTTTTATTCCTACACCAAACGATTTACAAAGTTTTGTCATCTTTATCTTGGATTTGCCATCTGTCTTGCCCCTGTGGGAGCATGGGTGGCCATTACCGGAACCCTGTCCTGGAGTATTGTTTTTTTAAGTCTTTCTCTTATGACCTATATTGCCGGATTTGATATCCTTTATTCCTGCCAGGACATTGATTTTGATCAAAAGCAGGGTCTTTTTTCCCTGCCGTCAAAAATAGGCCCGCAAAAAGCCATGCGCATTTCTTCTGTGCTTCATACTTTAACCTTTGTTTTTCTTTTGGCCATGTATATGACATTTGGCATGCATCCTGTTTTTTTAGTATTCATGGGGATCATCGGCCTTCTTCTAGTAGTAGAGCACAAGCTTGTTAAACCCGATGATTTGACGCAGATTAATGTGGCGTTTTTCCATATGAATTCAATGATATCCGTTTTGCTTTTCATCGGTATACTGACACAGGGTTTTTTTAGATGAAAACCAGAGAGACCATCCGATTTATTTTAGACACCTTTAAGAAAAATGGGTTCCAGGCCTATATCGTCGGCGGCGCTGTCAGGGATATCATGCTGCAGAGAACACCGGATGATTTTGATATTTTAACCCAGGCATCAATAAAAGAGATACAGAGTATTTTCCCAGATCAAAAAGTTAAAATGGTTGGAAAAGCATTTCCCATTTGTATTGTGAATGGTGTTGAAATTTCTTCGGGCCGGACAAAATTTGATATCTTCAATTTTCCTGAATCAGATCTGGCCAAAAGAGATTTTACCATCAATGCCATGGCCTATGATCCCCTGTCAAAAAAAATCATTGATCCCTTTAACGGAAGAAAAGACCTTGAAGATGCCATTATAAGATTTACAAAAGATCCTGAAAAAAGAATTCAGGAAGATCCCGTTAGAATGATCCGGGCCTGCCGGTTTGTGGCCTTGATCGACGGGGATTTCTCCTTATCTTCTCTTGAGCTTATCCTTGCCTCTAAAGATTCGCTGGATAATGTTGCTAAAGAGAGAATCCATCATGAAATTATGAAAGCAATGGCCTTGGAGAAGCCCTCTTTGTTTTTCAAGGCATTAAAAAAGACAGGGCTGTTGAATAAAATTTTCCCAAGCCTTGATCGCTGCCACGACCTTGATGGCGGTTCCTATCATGGAGAGACGGTATTTGATCACAGCATGCTGGTGGGCGATGCTTTATCGCCCCGTTTCCCGGTTTTAAGGCTGGCAGGTTTTTTACATGATGTCGGCAAATTTGATGCTGCAAAAACAACTGAGGGCAAGTTGACATTTGCAGGGCATGAGAATCATACCCGGGCTGTGGTTCATGATCTTACAACATTAAGATTTTCTGTTAAGGATATTGCCTATATCACCTCTTTGATAAAAGCTCACATGCGGCCGTTGACAGACCGAACAACGCCGAAAGCCGCCAGAAGGCTGCTGGCAATGCTGGATAAATATGATCTTGATTACTCGGATTTCATGAGGATGAGAATTGCGGATAAAAAAGGGAATCTGGCCAAAAGACCCTATACTATTTCTGAAATTCGGCTTAGATTAAAAAAATTGTTCAATGAGATGGCTGAAAAATCAAGTTTTCGGATGAACCATCTTGAGATTAATGGGAAAGATATTATCCGGATACTTGGTATTACTTCCGGCCCTGAGATCGGTAAGATTAAGCAAAGGCTGTTTGAAAAGGTGTTGGATGATCCTAAACTGAATAATTATGATGATCTAAAAAAGCTATGCCTTTCCTTGCAAATAAAAAAATAATTCTCATATTCGGATGCTTAACGATTTTTTTCCCGGGAGCCTTTGTCTTTGGTTTTCCCGGTGTCATGGCATCGGAATGGCAGATGCTTTTTGGTGTGAATAAGGCGCAAATTGGCAGGTTAATGTTTTTTATCCTGGCAGGTACTGGTTTTTCAATGGTTCTGGCAGGAAAACTGCAGGAAAAAATACCCAGCCGGTTTATTATTTTTGCCGGCAGCCTTATCGGCTCTCTTGCCATGATCTTTGTCGGGCAGGCAAGCACCATTGAACACGTTTATATCTGGGCTTTTATTGAAGGCTTTTTCTGTGGATTCGTTTATATCCCATGTCTCACCGTTTTTCAAAAATTGTTCCCAAAAAATAAAGGGGTGGTGACCGGTCTTTTTAATTTGAACTTTGGGGGCTCTGCCGCTGTCATGTCGCCGATATTTACATATCTACTGGTTTCAAAAGGCTATGTGTTTACGTCCAATTTTGCAGCAGTCGTTTCCATTATTCTGGGTACATCATTTGCCTTGCTCATAAGGATTCCGGGTGATGCCAAGGATACGGAAAAACAACAATTATCAACTATGTCAGTGAAAAAAACATTAAGAATGTCATCTTTCTGGTTTCTCTGGTTTGTGTGGGCTTTATCCGGGGCAGCCGGCATTTCTTTAATCGTTCTTGCTTCTTCTTTGGGGACATCTCTGGGGTATGGTATCACACAATATGTCTATATATTGACCGGTTTTAATGTGTTAAACGGGATTGGCCGCCTGGTTTGCGGCAGACTGTCGGATATTTATTCCAAACAAAAAATATTGATGACGGTTTTTTTAATGGCCTCTCTTGCCTATTTTTTAATGCCGCAGTTTACCAATCTTTATATCATCAGCATTTTAGCCTGCTTTATCGGACTTGCCTTTGGAGCGCTTTTTACTGTTTCCGCCCCATTGGTGACCGAGGTTTTCGGGCTTGAAAATTTTGGAAAAGTTTTCGGACTGGTATTTACGGCATATGGGTTTTTTGCAGGATTTTTGGGCCCTTGGCTGTCCGGGATGATTCTTGACATAAGTGGTTCAAATTTTAAAATTGTGTTCAGCTTGTTTGGAGTGTTTTATCTTATTTCTTCCGGTCTGATTTTTGGAGTGAAAAAGCAATGAAAGCCCATATCCAAAATATTAATTTGTCAATAATTCAATGGTTTTCCAATGAATATTTTTGAATTATTTTTTGATATTTTTCAGATATTTTGAATTGTTTTAATTTTTTGGAAAAGGTATTTGAAAGTGCTTTATGGCCTCTGATTTTTGAAAATCCAATATATAACGGATCTTTGGAAATATCAGGGCTTAAAGGTTTGATCTGATCATCAAGTTCCATTTGGTCTAAAAGTATCCGGACGGCAAGCTTGTTTCCCACAATCACATTACATCTGTTATTGATAAGACTTTTGATTAATTCTTTTTCAGTTTCCAATTGATAGTTTAGAGGAAAATTCACAGCATCAAACCGTTTTCCATAGCTATAGTTTCGAATGGTTCCGATTTTATAAGGGATGATGGTTTTAATATCACCTGAATAAGGAAGATCTATTGTTTTTAAGGTAAAAAGGGTATTGGTTTCATGGGCTAGTATATTGTTGGAAAAATGCATGAATGTTTTTCGGTTTTTTGTTTTAAAAAGATTCATCATGGCATCAACATATCCTTTTTTTACCATATTGATACATCTGGACCACGGGTATTGTTTAAAAGAGATACTGATGTCCAAAAGATTTGCAGTCTCGATGATGATTTCAATAATAAAGCCCTGTTCGACACCATTTTTGTCCAGATAATGGTAGGGGGGGAAATCCTGACCCCTGACAATTGTCAGCATTTGTTCAGCATTGGCATGGCAAACGGATAAAATGAGAAACAGGGCACAGAAAAATATTTTTTTAATACTCTTTTTCATTGGCAGCCTTTTAAAAATTGTTTTTGTATTATCTCAAAATTTCAGGCCCATGGCAAAGTTATTTAATAAAATTTTTAATTGCTTGCAAACCATTGCCGACCAAAGATATAAGTGCTTAAAATATTTATAAAAGAATTGAAGGATATGGGCAATGAGTGACGTTGTATTGATCAATATTACCGGCAGGGACAGAAAAGGGCTTGATGCAAAGTTTACAGGGATTCTGGCTGAATACGATGTCAATATCCTGGATATCGGCCAGGCCGTAATCCATGAGCATATTTCCCTTGGGATTTTGGCTGAAATTCCCAATTCAAAAGATTTTTCTTCAATCTTCAAGGATATGTTGTTTGAGGGTCACAACATGGGGCTTAAGATAGATATTAAACCGATTGACTCTGAAAATTATGAAAAATGGGTCCACGCCCAGGGAAAAGAGAGAAGAATCATCACCCTTCTTGGCAGAACGCTGACAGCCCATCAGATTTCTGCGGTGGCATCCATTATAGCAGCAAATCATTTGAATATTGACAGCATTACACGTCTGACAGGAAGGATTTCCCTTAAAAAATCCCAGGATAATCCCAGGGCAAGCGTACAGCTTTCCGTCAGTGGAACCCCTTTAAATATTCTTGATATGCGAAGAAAATTTATGGAGATTTCCCAAAAAGCCGGGATTGATATTTCATTTCATGTGGATAATATTTACAGGAAAAACAGGAAGCTGGTTGTCTTTGATATGGATTCAACATTGATTCAGGGTGAAGTGATTGTTGAACTGGCCAAGCTGGCCGGTGTTGGAGAGCAGGTGGATAAAATTACCGAAGCTGCCATGAGAGGGGAGATAGATTTTAAAGAAATCTTTGGAAAAAGAGTGGCCCTTTTAAAAGGGATAAAAGAGGAGCAGCTGGGAAAAATATCAAGAGACCTGCCTTTGACCGAAGGAGCGGATCTGGTTACCAAGACCCTGAAAGGCCTGGGGTATAAGCTGGGTATCCTGTCCGGGGGATTTACCTTTGTGGGGGACTATTTAAAGGAACAGCTTGGGTTTGATTATATGTATGCCAATGAACTGGATATTGAAAATGGTGTGGTGACCGGAAATGTCGTCAGTGATATTATAGATGGCAAGAAAAAAGCAATATTACTCAGGCAGATTGCCCAAAGAGAGAATATTGCCCTTGAACAGACCATTGCTGTCGGAGACGGCGCCAATGATCTACCTATGATCAGTATTGCAGGCTTAGGCGTTGCCTTTAATGCCAAACCCGTTGTCCGGCAGAGAGCGTCCAATGCCATTTCAAGTGTTGGCCTGGATGGGCTTTTATACCTGATCGGCCTTCATGAAAGAGAGATTAAACAGGAAGTACGGCAGGCAACAGAGTATTCATATGGATAACCTGAAGGTCACACGTAACCTGAAGGTCACACGTAACCTGAAGGCCACACGTAACCTGAAGGCCACACGTAGCCTAAATGCCACAAGTAACCTGAAGGTCACAAGTAAAATGCAACGGCTTGCCCGTGATGTGAGACAGCTTTCCGACCAGCTTGTCCTGTGTACCCGTTGCGGGATGTGCCAGGCAAATTGCCCTTTGTTTGCCCAGACCCGGAAAGAAGCAGATGTGTCAAGGGGTAAGCTTGCCCTGATCAATGGATTGATTGATGAGATGTTTGATGATGCCAAAGGGGTCAATGAACGGCTTGGACGATGTCTTCTCTGCGGTTCCTGTGCCCATGGCTGCCCCAGTAATGTAAATGTTGTAGAAATATTTTTAAAGGCAAGGGCTATTATTACTCAATATCTCGGGCTGCCGTTTCCAAAGAAAATAATATTTAAGAGAATTTTGTCCAATCCAGAAACATTCAATAGCATCATGGGGATGGTCACCCCGTTTCAAAAAATCTTTTTTAAAAAACAAGACAATCCCCAGGGAACTTCCTGTGCCAGGATTGCTTCACCGCTGCTGCGGCATCGACATATTGTTCCGCTCAAAGAATCACCCTTTAACACAAGTCTTGATGACCTGGATTACAGGGTAAAAGGGAAAGGTGTAAAAGTAGCTTTTTTTGTGGGCTGCCTGATAGATAAAGCCTTCCCGAATATTGCCCACAGCGTGGTTAACGTATTAAAGCATTTTAACGCCCAAATTTTTATTCCTTCCCATCAGGGCTGTTGCGGCATCCCCGCAATTGCAGCAGGCGACCTTGAAACCTTTGAAACCCTTGTCAGAACCCATGTAGAACTTTTTTCAAAAGAAAAATTTGACTATCTTGTGACTGCCTGCGCCACCTGTTCATCCACCATTATAAAACTATGGCCCTCGTTGTTAAAACATCTGGATAAAAGTCTGTTAAGTCAGATTGAAGCGCTGGCCCAAAAGACAGTGGATATCAGTTGGCTGATGGAAAAACGCTTTGACCTGTCTTCGGCAATTCCAGATAAAGAGCCGGATAAAGACCCAGATAAAGACCCAGCTAAAGAAAGGGCAAAAAAGATAATTACCTATCATGATCCCTGCCACCTTAAAAAGTCCCTTGGGGTATTTAATGAGCCCCGCCGGGTTATTCAAGCTTGCGGTCACACCTTAAAAGAAATGGCAGACAGCGACACCTGCTGCGGTATGGGAGGAAGTTTTAATCTTCAATATTATGATATTTCATCTAAAATCGGCCAGGAAAAAGCCAAAAATATTATGGATACCAAATGTTCAATTGTTGCGACTTCCTGTCCTGCCTGTATGATGCAGATATCCGACATGCTGGCAAAACAGCACCAGTCAATTTTGGTCAAGCATCCCGTGGAGATTTTCAGCGAAGCACTTTTTGCTAAAAGTAAATCGTAGGGTCAAAAATTTTTGCTTCTTTAAATCCTTTTATCCTGTGAAGACAAGAATCACACCTGCCGCAGGACCTGCCGTTTATATCCGGATCATAGCAGGAGAGGGTCAAAGAATAATCCACTCCTAATTTGTCGCCGGTTTTAATGATCTGTGCTTTTGAAAGATGGATTAAGGGGGTTTCAATTTTTAATATGGTTTTTTTTGTCACCCCGGTTTTAGTGGCAAGATTGGCCATTTTTTCAAATGCCTCAATAAAGGCGGGC
>NZ_JAIOSW010000072.1 GCF_021107415.1 Desulfobacula sp. | reverse complement strand
TGCCAGGGGATTCCTCGGAAAAGGGTGGTGGCGACAACCCCTTTGCCGGACTGGCGGATTTAATGAAGGGCAAACTGCCGGAATAGAAAAGGAATCATACTCTATCCTGTATTTGACAGAAGCTTGACCGGTTTTGTATTCATGACTTTCCGGGATGCGGTAAGGGCAGTGCCCATGCAGATACAGGTGGTCAACAAAAGGATCAAAAGGGAAACCCCCAGGTCAAACTGCCAGAGGCTGTCAAAAAAATACCAGGAAATCGCCAGAGAAAACCCAAAACTCAACAGGATGGCAAACAGGGCTGCAGTAAACCCGATAAATCCGAATTCCAACAGGGTGATGGCCTGGATCTCTTTAAAATCCGCTCCCAGAATCTTTAAAAGGTTGATCTGATTCTCATTTTTCCAGGCCTCATGACGGGCAATGGAAAAAATGGAAACAAGCCCTGCTGCAATAGCCAGCCAGGCCATAAACCGGATGGACAAGGAGAGCTTGTCCGTGATGCCAAGCAAGGTGGTGGCCATCTGGGTCACATCAATGACCGAGACATTGGGAAAGGCGTTTACAATTCTATTTTTCAATTCCTGACGGTTCTCCCGGGCCACATGGGAAATGGCAGCCAGAAAGGTTTTAGGGGCATCATTCAAAACCCCGTTCTGGAAAAGCAGAAAAAAATTGGGTTGAAAACTGTTCCACCGGACCTTGCGCAGATTCTTCACTTGTCCTTCCATGGGGATGCCCTGGATCTCAAACCCAATGAAATCCCCCAAGGCCAAACCATATCGTTCGGCAAAAGATTCTTCAACGGAGATCTCAAAGGGAGTGGCTGATTCAAAATCCCAGGGGGTTTGGGACAGGGGGCTTCCCTGGACAATAATTTCCGAAACATCCAGACTCTCGCGATAGGAAAAATTAAATTCCAGTCTCCGGCCCCGACCCCGATGCCTGGAACCAGACTGCTTGGATTTGAGTGCCCTGTTTTGACCATAAAAGGGCTGGTGATTCACCGTCAGAATCCTTCCCCTGACCATGGGAGATATATTGGCCAGGTCGGCATCCTGAAGCTTGATAAATTCAATAAACGGTATCTTTTGTTCATCCTGGATATCCACCAGAAAAAAAATAGGTATTTTCAAACCTTCCGGCCGCATGATCTCGTTTTGCAGTCCTTTCTGGACCTGGGGAATGATGGAAATCAAAAATGCGCCCATGGCAATGGTGATAAAACAGGACAGGGAGGACCACTTGTTGCGAAACAGGTTCCGAAAGGCTATTTTCCTCACCACATGCCGGGTGGCGGAAAGGGTTCTACAGCCTGAAAAAATAAGCCAGCCCATGCCGGACAAAAAAACCAGGGCCAGGGCAAACCCGGTCACAAAAACAGTCCCGTTCCTGATGGAACCTGCCACCACAACCGAAACCAGAAAAAAAGCGGCAAGCCCGGGCAGGAAGCTTGCCATCTGCCATAGCACACGCGTTACGTTGCTTTTGCCTGCTGCTTTGGTTCCCCTGAGCAACATCAGGGGTTTTATCCCAAAAAGACGAACAAAAACAGGCAAACAGAAAATCAGGCTGCCGGCCATGCCCATACCCACTGCCAGCGCAATGGTGACAGGATCTGTGGTCAGCCGGATGTGGGCAGGTATCAGCCCCTGGAAAATAATGGGAAAGGCAGGAACCAGGAGCAGTGAAATGAAAACCGAAAGGCATGAGGCCAGGGTGCCAAGTATGATGAGTTGAAAGCTGATATAAAAATAGATTTCTTGTTGTTTGGCTCCGATGCTCATTAAAATGGCAATCTCCTGTTGTTTTAGATTCAGGTAGCCCCGGAACAGATAGGCTGTGGCAATACCTGCCAGGAAGAGGGCCACAACACTGACCAGCCCCATATATCCGGTAAAATATCCGGTCACACGTCCTAATCCTCTATTAACATCCCTGCTGTCATAGATATTGATCCGGGGTGGTCCCGGGTATTTTTCAGCAAATCTCTGGCGAAGTTTTGCAGTCAACTCAGGAATATCAGCGTCACTGCTGAACCGGTAATAGTGAGAATACCTGATCCGGCTTCCAAACCGGATTAAACCCGTCCCCTCCAATTGCTCAATCCCCATATATATTTTAGGGGCCAGCTCAACAGCGGTCAAAGATTTGTCCGGATCTACCGTAAAAAAATCCTGTACCCAAAAAAATTTATTGCCCAGTACCAGGGGGGTATTCACATCTGCTTTATTTCGGATGCCCAGGGCATAGGCCGTGTCCCGGGTCATGAACACTCCGGGTCTTTCCTGGATATCCTTTTTTTGACTTTGGCCTTCCAAAGAGAAGGCACCATACAAAGGATAATGATCATCAATGGCCATCACCCGTATCAGACGGGCATTACCCCTGGCCTTAACCATGGTATAAAATCCGATGAGCCGGGCATGGGTTTTGTCTTGTCCCAGCACTTCGTTTGCCAGCGTCAATTCTTCTAAAGTCAAAGGGCTGTTGGCGATCAATACCAGGTCTGCCGTTAATATTTCCTTTAAATTTTCATCCAAATGGCGGTTCAGGGAACTGCCAAAAGAATGGATGGCAATAAACCCGGCCAGACCAAGGGAGAGATTTAATATAAAAAAAAGGGTAAACCCCCTGTTTTTCATCAGCTCTTTTAAAGCCATTCGTATCCAGAGCATCAGACTAACCTGCCCCGGTCAAGCTTCCTGATCTTTTGGCATTGATTGGCCAGGTTTGGATTATGGGTCACCAAAATCAGGGTTTTATTTTCTTTTTCCACCAGGTCAAACAGGAGCCTGGCCACCTTTTCCCCGGTCTCTATATCCAGGTTGCCCGTGGGTTCGTCTGCCAGAAGCAGGGCGGGTTTGATGATCAGCGCTCTGGCAATGGCCACCCGCTGGCATTCTCCGCCGCTCAGCTCTCCTGGCAGGTGATGCCGGCGGTCTAACAGCCCGACCTTTTCCAGCATGGCATCGGCCCGATCCTGAATTTGCTCCTGCTTAAGGATTTCCAATGGCAGGCTGATATTTTCCCGGGCCGATAAATGGGGCATTAAATGAAACTGCTGAAAAACAATTCCAATCTTCATTGCCCTGTACCGGGAAAGACGACTTTCCTTCATAGCGCACAAATCCTCCCCATCCAGAATCACCTGACCTTCATCCGGGCTGTCCAGCCCTGCTATCAGGGAAAGCAGCGTAGTTTTCCCGCTGCCGGACTGGCCGGTAATAGCAGTGGTCTCTCCGGCGCCGAGGTTGAAACTGATCTGCTTTAAAACCTCAAGGGTGCCAGACCGGGGCTGATGAAAGGATTTACTAATATTCCTGATCTCAAGTATCATAATTGCTCCAGGATATAAGGGAGCACAGTGCCGGCAATGATTCTGTGACCCTCCCGGTTGGGATGGATACCGTCTGCCTGGTTCAGGGAAGCTTTGCCTGCCACATCTTTTAATAAAAAAGGAATTAACGGGATTTTATGTTTATCTGCCAGAAAAACAAACACCTCGTAAAAGGCCCTGGCATATTCCGGCCCGTAATTGGGCGGAATTTTCATGCCTGCCAAAATGATCCGGATGCCCTTCTCCTTTGCCAGGGCAATGGTCTTGCCCAGGTTCCGGGCCATTTCAACGGTGGATAGCCCTCGAAACCCGTCATTAGCCCCCAGGGCCAGCACCAGAATGTCCGGTTTGACCTTAAGAAACCATTTGAGTCGGGAAAGCGCACCTGCGGTTGTGGAGCCGCTGATGCTGCCATTGGTGATATTGACCCCTTGAACCCCTTTTTTTTTGAGCATATTCTGGATCAGGGCAGGATAGGCATCTTCAGATTTTACCCCCAGGCCTGCGGAAATGGAATCCCCGATGAACAGAATTTTGACACTGCTGTCTATGGCAAACAAAATGGGTGTATGCCCCGGCCACAGCCAGAAAAGAGATGCTAACAGTAAAAACTTTGGAAGAATTAATGAAAAATGCTTCATTAATTCTTAAGACATATCCCGGAATTCATCCATGGATCGACCTCTGATGGCTTCAGCAATTTCAAACACATAATCATAAATATGAAGCCCTTTGGATGATGCGATAATTTCACCGTTCTCAACCCCGATCTGCTCAGCGCAATATTGTTTCATCATCTCAATGGCCGCAAGGTTGGCAGGGAATCCGCCAAATAAATCCCAGGACCTGAAATAGGGAAGGAAGTGAAGTTTTCCATCCTGAATTCTTGTATCAATATGTCTAAGACAGGGCGGGTCTGTCAGAATCATATCAGAAGGTTGACCCACCTGCATAATCATCTGATTATTGCGATAACCTTTGTTTTTATAAGTCCAGATCATCAACTCCATCTGGTTTACAAAATATCTGCCGTTTTCCTCAATTATAACATTCCTGTCTTCCCAGATTTCTTTTTCCTGGACCAGAATTTCCGTCATTTTTTTATAAGCATCGGGCAGATATTCCAAATCGCACTTGCACATCCGCTGTCCATATGTATAAGACTCGCCTTCTTTTTCCTCACCGGTCATTAGATACGGCAGATAATCGTCCAGGTAGTCCTCGTCAACAGGATCAGGAAATCCCAATGCAGGGTTTACCTTGGGCAGCAAAGGGACGGTTGAGGGATGGGTGATATGAATGGTGATAAAATCGAACTCAAGTCTTTTCTGACCTTCAAATGATCCGCGATTAATGGTAAAGGACCTGCCCTGCTCCACACACCTGTAAAGGGTTTGAAACCAGGCATCTGAAAGGCTTGTGGCTTTGATAAACAACGGTTGTAACATTGATTGCTCCTTCTCTAATTTTAAGCTCATATTCAGGTTTGAAAAATATATACTTTAATCTTTATTGTGACAACTAAAATAATGAAATCTTTTCTGAAAATAATAGTGTCTTCACAAATTATCCATTTTGTATACAATAAATATTTTTATAGTCTGCTTTTTTTAAATATTGGAATAATACTCTCTTCTTCATTTAATTGAAAATTCGATAATGGTATTTTGGTTAATTTTAGTTATTCTTGGTTAATATTACAACATATTGAAATTTTATAAAAATAAATATTGACAAATACTTACCGTTTATATAATTAAACTTACCAAATGACCTAAGTTCTGAATACAATTTGATATATATCGACTTAATATTAACGACTTAAAAAAATATGACCACTAAAACAAAACAAGATATTATGATCATGGATAATGACAGGAAATTGTTGATCTAAAACAAAACCCCATCTCCTTGGCAAGCATTATCCAGCAGCCTGTTCAGTCCCGACCCTGACAGAACAGGCTGCGCTCTTTTTTAAAGGCAGCATCTCAATGCATGAATAACCCGGCCGATTTTCAATCAATTTTTTGGATTAGACAATACTTATTTAATTATGATAACTTAAATAAAAATTATTTCATAAATTCTTTTTTAGGAGACGGTTCAAATGCCTGCAAAACTTGATATGGTCATTGTCGGGTCAGGCCCGGGCGGACTTGCTGCCGGACTATTGGCAAAGCAACATTCAAAATCCTTTATTATCCTTGAAAAAGGAAAGCATACGATGCAGGGGATTATCGATACCTATCCCAAAGGGAAAAAAGTATATCCGACCATACCTAAAAGCTATCCAGATCCTTTCCCTGTTCTGGAAATCAAACCGCCGGATGAAAAGATTCCGGTTGAAAAATATGTCGAACAGGCTCAAACCGTTGTGACCCAAAATGATCTTCAACTCCATTTTAATGAGGAGTTTAAAGAAATCAGCGGAAATTTTCCAGATTATATTGTTAAAACCGATAAAGGGTCTTATTTCACCGAAAACATCATCCTTGCCTTTGGCAGCAACATTCCCAATGATTTGGGAATTTACGGCGAGGCTAAAACCGTTGCCAGAAACATTGAGAACGGTGAAGATTATATCGGTATTAATGTTCTGGTCATCGGCGGCGGTAATGCGGCAGCAGACGTTGTTTCCTCTTTATCCAAAATTAAACGGGAAGCCCAGGATGAGACCACATCTGTCTATTGGGCACACTTGAATGAAAGATTTGAGATTAACAAGGATACAGCACGGGATCTGGGGGAAGAGATCCTTTTGGGCGGGCACATTAAAATTTTGCAAAAAGCCGTACCCAAAATCGGTGAAGTTGATGCAGACGGGATTGACAGGCTTTATATCCACCAGACAACAACTTCAAGTTTTGGCGACGATTTATACATTTACCAGGGAATGAGCTTTCCCATGAAAAATGTTATTGCCTGTATCGGTACCCATGGCCCTTCTGCCATTTTCGACGCATTAAACCTTCAACAGATTACCTGTACCGGAGCAATCTGTAAAATTGCCAAAGAGGGGGAGCGTCTGCTCATGCTTTCCCATCACCTTGAAACCAATAGAAACGGCATTTATGCCATTGGCGGTGCCATCAGTCCGTCCTATATGGAAATCGCTTCAGATGGGATCATCAAGGAAAAAAAGCATTCAAACCTGATCTATACGGCTGTCCTGGATGCAAAAAAAGTAATGGAAAAAGTACTGCCGGACTGATCCAAAAAAAATCTTTTAAAAAAAATCTTTTTTTAATTGACAAAGAACAACAATCGAATTAACATATGAACAACTGTTCAAATGAAGAGGTGTTAAATGGATATATGCACTGTTAAATGTATTAATGAAAAAAAAGTAAAAGAGACCTTAAAAACCATTCCGCAGCTGGAAGATATCGGTCAAATGGCGAACATTTTTAAGGCATTGAGTGATCCGTCCAGGCTTAAAATCGTTCTTACACTCCTGAATCAGGAGCATTGTGTCTGCGATATTGCCGTTATCTGCAACCAGACGGATTCTGCGATCTCCCATCAGCTTCGAATCTTAAGGACATTGAAAATTGTAAAGAACCGCAGACAAGGTAAAATTATTTACTACTCTATTGATGATGACCATGTTGTTTCTTTGATCAATATGAGTCTTGACCATGTAAGACATTGAAATTAAGGACAATTCAATAATGACTATTGTATATGAAATATTAAAAGAATCCTGGTATATTTATCTGGATGTTGCGATCTATATGCTGTTTGGTTTTTTTGTAGCCGGCATCCTCTATGTCTTTTTCAAGGCTGATAAAATAAAACAATATCTGGGGAC
>NZ_JAIOSW010000248.1 GCF_021107415.1 Desulfobacula sp. | reverse complement strand
ATGATGTTATCAACCGATGAAATGGGATCCATACTGCCCTGGAAAAAATCATTCGGCCCGGCCCAGACTGTAAAAAGGGTATTATTATAATTTGTAAACCCTGAACCTGAAAACATACCGACTTGCATATCAAGCCCTGGTACACCGTAGAATCCCGGGCCGGATGTGGTTGCGCCACCCCAGGCATAATTTACAAAATCAGCTGAAAGATTGCTGGCAAGATATTCTACCCATACCGGGCCATTGGAATACCGGCCGTTAAAATATTCCGGAAACGCCGGATTTGTTCCTAATGTAGCGTCATACACATTGTGCGTATCTGAAAGGCTGTCTCCAAAAGCGACAATTGTACTAAAGGCAAACGAGACATTGGGGATAATAAGGCTGAATACAATTGCAATTAATAATAACTTTTTTTTCATTTTATTCTCTCCTGCAAACAATATTTAGTTGAGTGTTTTTAGTTAATTTTTAATTGTTTCTTATTGTTTTCTGCGAATTCCAATCAAGGCTGCAAGACCTGAAAAGAGGAGTATGGCAGCTCCGGGTATTGGAATCACTGACGTCTCACCGGTTATAACATCACCACCGATTCTAAACGCAGCAAAGACTGAGTCCTGATTAAAGGCATACCCTGAAAAACCATTGGTAAAACCAAAGTCAAGGGCGGTGGCGGGATCTCCCGTTGAATAAAATACAAAAGCACTTGTGTAACCATCAAACGCATCAATATACAGATTGATAAAATCAGGTAAATCAGTAAAGGTCGGAGGGCTATTATATACAACTTCTTTCCAGGTTGTGTCGCCAACTTTAACCGCTGCGACTCCCACCCAGTCTGAGGGAGCTGGATTTGATGCACCAAAATCAACATTGGCACCAAAATTAAATGAAAAATTTGTTCCCACTGCAAATCCAATAATATCATTATAAATTGTATCTACAGTAAACTCCACAACAGATTCTCCATTCCAGTCTTCAGTGATAACCACTGGGTCTGTCATTATAGCATAGGATGGTGCGGAAAAAGCAAATAATAACAATAACATTATTACAGGTATTCGTAATAATTTGAATATTCGTTTCATAAAACTTTTTTCTCCTTTAAAAAGTTAATTTTAGTTCTTTTAAACTATTAATGTT
The DNA here is from genome assembly GCF_021107415.1 of Desulfobacula sp. Next base: position 2,960 of record NZ_JAIOSW010000248.1, on the reverse strand, counting down.
TTAAGATAAAAATGCAAGAAATATACCTCTTTTTATGGTTTTTGTTAAAAAATTTTAAGTCATTGAAAAAAAAGCTTTTTTTTAAAATACATAAAAAAGCGTGGAATAAAATTTTTTAAAATAGGAAAATGTTTTCCATATATTAGGAAAAAAAGTTCTTAAAAGTATTACTTTTTTTTCCCAAATTTAAAAAAAGGAGACAAATTTAATGTGCGACCGGGAAAGGTCGTGTATTTCATCGGGTGTGAACCCCTCCCCGGAAGCTCGGTCAGCCAAAAGGTAGTAGTATAGATGATTTTATTCAGGATTCTGACAATTAATTTTTCCAAAATCCATTGAAAAATCTTCCAGTTCACTGATATCCGCCTGGGATGATTCCAACGCATCAATAAAGAATGATAAGTCTTTGCCGTCTACATCGGCATCCCCGTCATAATTATACCGGCAGGAACACAAGGGTGACGGATCAAAGCCCAGGCCGTCAATCCATAAGATAAATCCATTGCCCCATGTGTCTGCGTGGATTTCAATATATTGTATATGGGACATATCAGGCGTACCGGAAACGGTTCTTCGCCAGCCGTTTTCTTCGTACTCTGAAGCATCAAGCGGTATGGAATAAGACTGCCAGTTATCCCGGGCCTCATTTAAAATAGTCCATGGACTGGCGTTTCTATAGTATTGATATTCAAAATAGTTGTTGTCTGCATCTTTAAGCCTGATCCAGGGACTGTGATTCTGAAATCCGTAGGGGCTTGGATTTTCTGCATAAAAGCTGATGTTCAGCGTATCGGAATCACTAAGGTCCCAGTGGGCTACGAATGTTCGAGGATACCGGATATAAGTATCAAAACCGCCATCAGTGACAAATTTTAACGACGCACTGCCGGATAGTTTTCGGCTAGTATCATTTTCCACATAGGTATTCGGAGCTGATGATCCTTCTGCCCATGCAGCCCAGTCTTCCGCATTCATTTCCGTCATTTCTTGTGGTGGGCAATACTGTGCCAGTCCTCCAAGCCCGAGCTGTCTTACAAAGACCGCTTCATCTGTTTGTCCATTAAAATAAGCCACATTTGTTTCAGTGACATCAAGCCAGCAATAATCAGTACCGCCGTCATACTCCACCCTGAAATGCAGAACGCTGTTGGTACCCACAACGGCAAGATAGCCAAATGGATTGGCATGGAGTTCATCACCGGTATAAATGGGTGGTACTTTTTCAGAATCTATGGTGACATTGGGGAGGTAAAATTCTCCATTGATATCTGTCAATCCCTGGGCTTTTATCTGGTCGGTGATAACTTTGCCCTGTCCCGGACGTTCACAATACTGGTACATTTTAACCGTGGCTCCCACAAGAGGCTGGCTGTAAACATCCAGAATACGCAGTTTTATCTGATCCGGCATGTTGTATATATACTGTCCATAATATCCGTGGGCCTGGTCTATCCAGTGCTCCATGCCCAGAGCACTGTGGGGAGAAATAAAATCGGTACAGGAATGCATCAAACCTGCAGGACCGCTGTACCCCAGACCGGATACATCATTATTTTGGCTGGGGACATCCAGCTGGTAGAGATCGATCATACCCAGCTGGTGGCCCATTTCATGGAGGAATCCATAATCAATGTCCTCAGCAGGTCGGTAATAACCTGAACTGCGATAGCTGGGTCCTTGGGCATAAAACCTGAAAGGGAAGACAGCAAAGGGTTGACGGTCGACTGTAGGATCAGGATCTGTATCCTCGATGACCTCAAGAAGATCATAATGGACTCTTTTTTGTGTTCCTGCAGTCTCAAACATCGTATTCATCCGTGCCATGTTATAATTGACCCAGTCCAGAAAATCATCGGTTACAGCTTCAGGGTAGAGAGGGGTGTCAATTTCCCGGAAATCCTGAATATATGATTGATCCACATAAAGCAGGATGGGCACTGACCGGGTATCAATGGCCAGGTCATTGTTGGTGCCGCGTTCATCAGCAACATCAAGGGTTATTTCCACCTTATGGGAGTTGCCATCCCAGTTGAGAACATGGGCATAGGTAGTGGTCTGACCTGGTGCAAGGGATACGGATTCGGTCTGCTGGTCTGCCACAAGATCGTCTACACGCCATGTGGCCTGAAGGTTTCCTGTCCAGGTATTGGTGCCGCGATTCCTCACAGTAGCCGTATAGGTAACAGGATCATCCATATTCGGCCATCTGGGTGTTTCCTGGGTCTGGCCTCCGCCAAGACTTGTGGATGCAGAGAAACAGTAGGGACCAAACCCGGAGGGTTCTGTAATCTCATAATAGGTGTATCGAGCATCGTAACGGGGGAATCTCGGGGTTCGTGAGATGGAGATCACCTGAAGATCGGTTTCATCCCATGGCGTACGGGGACCGACTCCTGCAACATCGGTGATTTCCGCACCCTGTGATGTCACCACGGTGACTGTATAAAAATAGGAGGTTCCATTTGCTGCAGTATCATCGGAAAAATTAGTAGTATTGATATCGTTTACAGTGCCAATTGCAGTTAAGCCTTCAACAGAAGTTATCTCGCTTGTGGATCTGTAGATGGCATAATGGTGAAACTGACCTGAAGGATCAATAACCGGTGCCCATGAAATCTCAACAGTGTTATTGAGAGCGACAGCACTGACACCCTGGGGAGGGTAGATAATTGCCAGGGCATCTTCGCGCATGTCCAGTGCCGTAAAAAGGTTTGTTACTGAAAAAGTGGGGGTATCACCATCGCCATTAGTCACAGACCAGGGAGTCCGTAGCGGAAGATAAAGTTTGCCATCATCGGAAAGAGTAGCGCTGGCCCTTGCTAAGCCTTCGGAGTCCACTGTAAAGGTATCCAGAAGTTCGGCATGGTCGGTTTCATCTTTAAGTGCAAAATAAGCATCCCCGTCATTATTGCCCAGGATAATCACATTGTTTTGGGTGATAATGGGAGAGGCGTAAAACT
>NZ_JAIOSW010000468.1 GCF_021107415.1 Desulfobacula sp. | reverse complement strand
TGCAATAATTACTTCATAGTGACATTTATCCATCAAGTAATTGGCCATTGTTTTAGTCATTAACCCGGCTCCAAGAATCAATACTTTTTTCATTTTAATTTCCTGTTTATTAAGAGTTAAATGGAACCGGTTTATTGACAGTTCTGATTCTTTCAGCTATTTTTTAATGGGTCAGGATCTTACTGATAAATTCCGCAGCCCGGTTGGTTTGAGGATTATCAAAAAAATCATTGGGTGTGCCGGTTTCAACAATCTTTCCTTCATCCATGAACAATACTCTATGGGCCACTTTTTTGGCAAACCCCATTTCATGGGTGACCACACACATGGTCATGCCCTCGGACACCAGGTTAACCATAACATCCAGGACTTCTCCGATCATCTCAGGATCAAGAGCGGAAGTAGGTTCGTCAAAGAGCATGATCTTGGGAGACATGGCAAGGCCCCTGGCAATAGCAACCCGCTGCTGCTGGCCGCCGGACAGTTGGGCTGGGTAGGAATCGGCTTTATCAGTGAGCCCCACACGCTCCAGTTTTGCCATGGTAATTTTTTCGGCCTCAGCTTTGGCAAGCTTTTTCACGTTTATCGGTGCCAGCATGACGTTCTGCATTACAGTCATGTGGGGATACAAATGAAATTGCTGGAACACAAACCCAATCTCGGCCCGCAGTTTGGTAAGATTGGATGATTTTTCATGCACAGGAGTGTCGTTGACAATGATCTTGCCTTTCTGGATTTTTTCAAGGCGGTTGATGCATCTGATCAGGGTGGATTTACCCGAGCCGCTTGGACCGCAAATAACCAGGACCTCGCCCTTTGGCATTTTAAAGTTGATATTATTCAACACATGAAGCTTGCCAAACCACTTGTCCACATTTTTAAATTCTATCATATTTGTTTTGGTCCTTATTTTTAATTAAACTGCCATTTTCCGTTCCAGGTAATTGGATAACAGAATCAGAGGATATGAGATCACAAAATACAGGGCTCCGACCAGTGAAAATACCATGAGCCCTTCGGGAATCCTGACCACGGTCACCCATCCCACCCGGGTCAGTTCCATAACCCCGATCACCGACACAACAGAAGTGTCTTTAATCAAAAGAACATATTGGCCCACAAGCGGTGGCAAAATCACTTTCATGGCCTGGGGCACAATGACCAGGCGAAGCTGTTGGATCAGGGTGAGCCCGGATGAGGTTGCCGCCTCCCACTGACCCTTGGGAATGGAATCAATTCCGCCTGCCACAATTTCACAGATAAAGGCAGATCCCATGATGGCCATAGCCAGAAGAGCAGCAGGAAAAGCATCCAATTGAATTCCCCATTCCGGAAAGATAAAAAAGATGATAAAAATCTGGACCACAAAGGGAGTGCCTCTAACAAAGGCGACATAGACTCCGACAAGGCGTTTTAAGATAATATTGTTACTGGATCTGAAAATACCTAAGATAAATCCGATCACAGTACAGGTCACAAGGCTGATAAAGGCGATTTTACTGGTCATCCACAGGCCTTTAAGGAAAAAAGGAAAGATCTCCACAAGTCGGCTGAAATAAAATGCCATCATATTAATATGCCTCCCTGAAAATCAATTTTCGCTGGGACCAGTCTGCCAAAGCTTTGAGACAAAAATAAATAACCATATAAAAGAATGCCACGGTAAGAAAGGCTTCTGCAGGCATGAAACGTTCGGATGTCATGGTCTGACCGCACCGAGTTAGCTCTGCCACCGAGATCAGGGAGAGCAGGGCCGAGTCCTTGACCAGGACAATGTTCTGACCCAATAGCGGGGGAATTGTGACTCCCAGGGCCTGGGGAAGAATGATGAACCGCATTCTCTGGACATAATTCAAACCCGATGAGATCCCGGCCTCGATCTGACCCTCGTCCACGGAGTTGATCCCGGCCCGGATAATTTCTGCAATATAGGCCCCTGAATTGAGCATCAATGCAATGATTCCAGTCTGGAGTTCGGGAATTCTAAGCCCCAGGGTGGGAAGCCCGAAATAGAGAAAATAGATCTGGACCAGAAGAGGTGTGGACCGGATAATTTCAATATAGGCTATGGCAGGATACTTAATGGTTTTAATACTTGAAATTCTGCAGGCACAGGCAATGATCCCGGTTGCAAGGGCAAGGGCAATGGATACAACAGCAATGAAAAATGTGGATCTCAGCCCGGTTAAAAACAGGGGCAGATATTCGAATATGATCCTGAAATTAAAATCAACCAGCATGGCGCCATCCGTTTTTTTATGGGTGTGCGCCCAAAGGAAAAATAGAGGGCGCACACCATTATTTGATTCTATTTACTTTCTAATGATCTTTTTTCCACTCTATGCCTTCCATCCAATAGGCAATATTTTTATCATAGGTGCCATTGGACCGGATAGTTTTAAAATAAAGATTGATCCACTGCCACAGGTTTACAGAGTCATGGCGGATTGCAAAGGCAAGGGGATCCATACCCTGTCCCAGGCGTTTGTCCAGCAGCCGGATGGAGTTGGGGGGGAAATCCGGAAGCACAGTGAGAACCGCCAGGTCATCATTGACACCGGCGTCCACATGGCCGGCAATCAGGGCCTGAACAACCATCCTGCCGCCGCCTTTATAGGATTTGATCTTGGCATTGGGCAGGTATTGTTTGGCAATGGTTTCACCGGTGGAGCCCAAAAGAACCCCGACTGTTACACTGGGTTTATCCACATCTTCAAGGGTCTGATAGCTGGCACCGGTTTTAGTAAAAATACAGGGCTGAACATAAATCCAGGGATCTGCAAAAGAAATTTTAAGGGCTCGTTTCAGGGTGGGGGTCATATCAGCGGCCAGAATGTCGGCTTTTCCGGATAAAAGAGCAGGAATCAGACCATCCCAGTCAAAATCAAGAATTTTAATCTTGACACCCATGCTGTCAGCCATTCCCTTGGCAAACTCAACCATGGAGCCCGTATGTTCCCCGTGTTTGTCAATAAAGGCATAGGGTGCTGCTCCGGACTGCACTGCCACGCGGAGTTCTCCCCGTTTAACAATTTCGCTCAAAGTCCCGGCAAAACTTATACCGGTTAAGAACAGTGTCACCACAACGGCGAGGACAATTGAAACTAATTTTTTTTGACTCATGTTTTTCTCCTTTTTTCGGGTTAGTATTATTCGTTCAACGGTAAAAACCGCAGATTCCTGTTGTTGATCCTCTTCTCAGCCTGTTATTTCCTCCATTTGTTCCATTATCACTATTCCTCTTTTCTTCAGACGTTCCATAAAAGGCGCCACTGGAATATGGGTGATGGGAGACAAAACTCCTTTCTCTTTTATCTCACCTCTGGCAATCATCTTTGCCACAATACAGGCAGTATAGGCAACTCCCTTGCTCATGGCCATGATACCTGTTTCAAGGTCCCGCTCAATGATCATGCTGGAAGTAAATCTCATTTTTTTATTGTTTTTTTTACCTTCAAAAACATTGATCATGGCGACAAGATCTTTTTCATCATCTTGAAAGGCCAATTGGGGTCCCAAATGTTTTTCCATAAAATCCATTGGAGACACTGTGCCGTCAAGGCCTTGTATCGGGTCTTCACTTAAAAAGCCCAGTTCCTTGAGGGGCCGCCAGAAAGCACTCCATCCCGGCCATCGAAGGGAATATCTGCCTGTGTTAACAATTGTCTGTGTCAACCCCATGCGATCGGTGAAAAAAACCGCATCCCCGTTGGGAATAGCCTCAAGGGTGCCAAGATCAGGGAACTCGATTTCATGGACAAAGGATTCATCATGTTGTCTGATACCGGGGATCTCTATGATCTGCCCGTCCTTGATGATCTTTGCGTCCCGCATGGTGGAACTCAAGACCCCCCGCCAGATCCAGGACAGCTTGTAATTCAAGGGATTGGTACATGCCTTTTTTTCCGGGAATCCGCCGCAATAGGAATTGATCACGGACAGGCTGTCAAACCGGTTTCTGGCATCACCGTAAATCACAAGATCGATTCCAGGATCCAGCCCGCACTCGGGCATGATGGTGATGCCGGCCTCTTTTGCCTTTTTATCAAGGGCTTCGGGGTGATACATATAATTGGTATTCACCACATGTACCTTTGCTTCCAAGGCCGCCTCATTGACATGGGTCTTGAAGTCTTTTGGCAGAAGATCAATGACCACATCCACTTTTCGGTACAGATCCAACAGATCTGATTTATTCTGGGCATCAATTTTAGCAGTGGTTATTTTTTCCATATCTGTAAAGTCTTTAATCTTTGACAATTCATCAAACCGGATATCTGCGCAAATAATTTCAGAAATATTTGTATCTGATGCCAGATCGTACAAGGCGGTTCTTCCTTGAATACCACACCCGCCAAGAACTAGAATTTTCATGGTTTCCTCTTTTTATTTTTTTTTATATTACAGGCTAAATCTTTCTAATGTATACATTTGGTAATTACACTTTACCCTGCTGCTGCTTTGCTTTCTCCATGTTCTACAGTTTTACAAAAAGCTGCTCAAATGTTGTCCGGACATGCTGTCTCATCAAGTTTCCAGCTTTTTCCTCATTTCGGTTTTCAATGGCCTCTACAATCTGGATATGTTGTTTGGGACTCGTTTCCTGAATCCCGGATACAAGGGCACCGGTATAATAATCATCATAAAAAAATATATAGGTATGAGAACGGCAAAAGCTGTGTCGGCAATACTTCTCCAGGTATTTGTTCTGACTGATCCTGGCAATGCCCATATGAAATGCCATATTAATATTAACATAATCCATCTTGGAAAAATTCTGGTACAGCTCTTTTTCCTCTTTAATCAGGCCCCATAAAAAATCAATATCCTCATCCGTGGCATGCCTGGCCGCAGAACTAGCAGTCAAACCTTCTATATTTTTCCTTACAAAAAAAACATGGCGTGCGTCTTCAGAGCTGACAGGTGGAATAAAGCAGCCTTTTTTTTTCTTTTTATCCAGAAAACCTTCAGCCACCAGTTGTCCCAAGGCGTGTCGGACAGGGGTCCGGCTCAGATCCAGGGCCTTGGAAAGCTCTGTCTCAAGCAGGAAATCCCCTATCTTGAAATGATTTTCCAGAATTAATCGAATGATTGAGGTATATGCAAATTCTTCTAGATTTTCTTTTGACATTGAGCCTCTCATAAAAAACGTTAATGTACACATAAGTTGATTATTCTTTTTTTGTCAAGTATTTTTAATCTATTTTTTTTAAAACACCAGTTTATCAGTATATAAAAAATAATGGTTTTCTTATATTTTTCCTATACTTCTTGACAAGAAGAAAGTTCTTATCCTAAATAGAAGCTCTAAGTTTTATTATTAATTTGATAAACAAAAAAAAATAGGGTTTAATCAAACTTTCATAGTATAATGTAAGTTGAATTTACTGGTTTGTTTATTAACTAAAAAGAGGAGGGAAATACTTTGAAAAAATTAATGGTTATTATTGCTCTATCACTTATCATGATGGTTTCTACGGTCTGGTCCGGTACACTTCAAGATATTCAGAAAAAAGGAGTTTTGACGTGTGGTATCAGTGAAGGTGTCCCGGGATTTTCAATTCCCGATTCCACAGGACAATGGAAAGGGTTTGATGTTGATATGGCAAGAGCCGTAGCAGCAGCCGTTTTGTCAGATCCGCAAAAAATTAAATTTGTTTCTCTGGCATCCAAACAAAAAATTATTGCCGTATCTTCCGGTCAGGTAGACCTGACTTCCAGAACAACCACCTGGACTTTGAAAAGAGATGCAAAGCAAGGTGTTGACTTCACTAAAATTGTTTTTTATGACGGTCAGGGATTCATGATTTCCAAAGCCCTGGGTGTGGACTCGGCAACAAAAATTGATGGTGCTACCGTATGTGTAACAGCCGGTACCACATCTGAACTGAATCTTGCTGATTTTGCAAGGCTTCACGGCCTTAAAATAGAAGTCCTTGTTTTTGACGGTAAAAAAGAGGCTCTCAATGCCTATGCCACAGGCCGATGCGACTGTTTTACCACTGATGTAAGCCAGCTGGCTTCTTTGAGAACCACCCTTGCCAAGCCGCAGGATCACAATATCATGCCGGAAGTCATTTCAAAGGAACCCCTGGCTCCTCTGGTCCGACATGGAGACAACCAGTGGAAAGATATTGTTACCTGGGTCATTAATGGGCTCATCGCAGCTGAAGAATATGGTATTACTGCAGCCAACGTTCTGGAAATGAAAGAAAAATCTAATTATCCCGTTATTCAGCGTATGCTTGGCAAATCCGGCGATACCGGCAGCTATCTTGGACTTGATAAAGACTGGCTGGTTCGGGCAATTCAGGCAGTCGGCAACTATGGTGAAATATATGATCGCCATTTCGGACCTTCAACAAAGCTGAACATTCCACGGGGTGTCAATAAATTATGGACCCAGGGCGGACTTCAATACGCATTGCCTATCCGATAATTTTTTTCATTTAACACATTATAGGGGGGCGAATATGCCCCCCTGATTTTAAGCAAGGCATATCTTTTGAAACCATCGGTATTTTCATTCTCAAAACCCTTTGTTACAACCTTGATGCTTCAAGCAGCTGTCATCGGCATAATTCTTTATGCTGCACACGGGCTCCTGGTCAATACACAGGCAAATCTTGAAGCCCGCAACATTGCTTCGGGTTTTGGTTTTTTATCTTTAGAATCCGGGATGCCCATCAGTAATTCTCTGTTGCCATACTCTCCAGCAGATTCTTACGGCTTTGCTTTTTTTATCGGCATTATCAATACCCTTTATGTTGCTTTTTTTGGTATAATACTTGCCACATTGATAGGAATTTTAATTGGTGTTGCCAGGGTTTCCAATAACTGGCTCATATCAAAACTTGCAGAAATATATGTTGAAGTATTAAGAAATATTCCTTTACTTCTTACCCTGTTTTTCACCTATACCATTGCCCTTGCCGCATTGCCGATTCCTAAAAAGAGCCTGATGCCCTTTGAAGGTTTTTTTTTGAACAACAGGGGGATTTACCTCCCTAGACCCATACCTGAATCAGGCTTTTTGATTGTTTGCCTGGCCGTTCTGATAGGCATTATTGCCGCATTTATGATTCATTGGTTTGCAAAACGACTTCACCGGGAAACCGGGCGGACTATTCCCTCATTTACTTTGGGGTTGATCGCAATGGTCGCAATTCCTGCTATTGCATGGTGGCTGACCCGTGGCCCTATCGCATGGGAATTTGCTGTACTAAAAGGGTTTAATTTTCAAGGCGGTTTAGTCATTCGTCCTGAATTTTCAGCTCTGATGATAGGATTGGTATTATATACAGCCGCTTTTATCGGTGAAAATGTCAGAAGTGGCATTCAGTCTGTGGACATGGGTCAGATTAATTCATCCAAGGCCCTTGGATTGACCACAGGCCTCACCATGAGAAAGGTCATTCTGCCCCAGGCGCTGCGGGTGATTATTCCTGCTACTACCAATGATTACACAAGCCTGGTTAAAAACAGCTCTCTGGCTGTTGCCATTGGTTACCCTGATATGGTCTCTATCGGAGGTACCATTATTGGCCAAAATGACCAGGCAATAGAAATTATTGCCATGTGGATGGGGGTTTATATGACCATCAACCTGATGGTATCAATGATCATGAACTGGCTGAATGCAAAAGTTCAGCATATTGGCAGGTAAACCGTGACAACTTTATCTGATGCCGGCATAGAAATACAGGTTTTTAAACCCATGCCTGACCTTCCTGCACCTTTGGAATCCGTTGGTATCATCGGCTGGCTTAAAGGTAATCTTTTTAGCAGTAAAATTAATTCTTTGCTCACGTTTGCTGCGCTTTTCTTTTTATGGAAAACTCTTCCACCGTTGCTTTCCTGGACAATTATCGATGCCACCTGGAGTTTTTCTTCACATCCATGCCCCACAGAAAAAACAGGTGCCTGCTGGACATTTATTTTTGTAAAATTCAGGGTGCTGATGGTTGGACTATATCCTCAAGAATTATTGTGGCGCCCGATTCTGACCTTTGTAATTTTTGGCGGTGTATGTGTATTAACCGCCCTTAGAGTGCTTCAGACCAAACTTTTGATTACACTCTGGTTTTTTCTACCCCTGCCGTTATTTTTTCTGATCAATGGCGGAATGGGTATTGAAACTGTAGAACAATCCTTATGGGGCGGTCTGATGTTGAGCACAGGACTTGCTGCCATTGGTATTATTATGTCCATACCTCTTGGCATATTGCTGGCTCTGGGTAGGCGATCAAGCATGGTCGTCGTAAAATCACTTTGTATCGGTATTATTGAATCCATACGAGGCGTTCCCCTAATCACCATTCTATTTATGGCCTCTGTTATGTTGCCTATTTTTCTGCCCCAGGGAATGAGCATCAATAACCTTTTACGGGTGCAGATCGGTATCATACTATTTTCCTCCGCCTATATTGCGGAAGTGGTAAGGGGAGGACTCCAGGCCATTTCTCAAGGGCAGATCGAAGCTGCCAGTTCTCTTGGGCTCAAAAACTGGACCATCACCTGTTTTATTGTTCTGCCCCAGGCTCTGCGCCATGTTATCCCATCTCTTATCGGTCGCTGTGTTGCACTCTTTAAAGATACATCCCTTGTGATCATAGTCGGACTGCTTGATTTTTTAGGGATGATCAAAGCCTCTGCGCAAGACCCTGATTGGCTTGGATATGATGCAGAAGCCTATGTTTTTTGTGCGCTGATATACTGGATTATCTGTTTTTCCATGAGCCAGTATGGCAAATCCATTGAGCATCACAATCAATGGTAATAATTGGAGAAATTAAATGAATCAACTGAATAACCCTATTATTGAAATTACAAATTTAAACAAATGGTTTGGTAATTTTCATGTTCTTAAAAATATAAATATGACTATACATAAAGGTGAAATCATTGTCATATGTGGCCCCTCAGGATCTGGAAAATCAACGCTTATCCGTTGTATAAACAGAATTGAAGAGCATCAAAAAGGGAAAATAATTGTTGCGGGAACAGAGCTGACAGGTAAAATGAAAAATATTGCAGATGTCCGTAGAGAAGTGGGTATGGTGTTTCAGACTTTCGATCTTTTTCCCCATCTGACGGTTCTTGAAAACCTCACACTGGCTCCTGCCTGGATTCTTAAAATGCCTCAAAAAAAGGCAGAAGAACTTGCCATGACACTTCTTAAGCGAGTACAAATTACCGACCAGGCTTTTAAAATGCCGGGTCAGCTTTCTGGTGGTCAGCAGCAACGTGTGGCAATCGCAAGAGCCTTGTGCATGAACCCCAAAATTATGCTGTTTGATGAGCCTACATCTGCCCTGGACCCGGAAATGGTAAAAGAGGTTCTTGATGTTATTAAACAACTTGCCCATGATGGAATGACCATGTGTGTGGTAACCCATGAAATGGGATTTGCAAAACAGGTTGCCAATAGAATACTATTCATGGATCAGGGTGAAATTGTTGAAGAAAATCACCCTGATAAATTTTTCATAAGCCCGAAATATGACAGAACTCAACAATTCTTAAGCCAGATTATTTAAATCATCTTTCTTCTAAGAAAGTTAATCATGCCTTGAGTGTCTGTACCTTGTACCTGGCCATTAACTCATCCCGAGTTACTAAAATTAATTTTTCAGTGATTGCCTGGGCAATCAATATCCTGTCAAAGGGGTCTTTGTGAATATTTGGTAATGTTCCTGCAAGTTGTGCATGATCAAAGTTGATGGAAAGAGGAGTAAAACGATGCAGCTTGATTTCTTCAATCAGGTTATCTGGTGTTTCAAGCTTGCCAAGATTTTTTTTAATGCCAATTTCCCAGACAGAAGCAGCACTTACAAAAACCATGTTCTCTGGATCAATAATACTGGTTGCAGCAATCTTGGAAAGTGCAGGGTTATTTTCCAGCGCCCATATTAAAACATGTGTATCAAGAAGAATATTCATGTTTGTGGAGGAAAAATAGATGAATTATAAAATTGATCAATGATCTTTTCATCAATTTCATCAAAATCCTGAGCAATTTTCACCTTACCTTCCCAGCTTCCACCAAGCTTGCGGGGTAAATTATTTTTTTTGAAAGCCGAGAGAATAGCAACAGGTTTCCCTGCTTTGCCTATAACAATTGATTCTCCAGTTTCCTGAATTGTTTTTATCAAATAAGACAAACTTGCCTTTGCTTCTGAAATATTAGTAATTTGCATGATAAACTCCTTTTTAGCAACGATTTACTGTTACTTAGTTTAGTCTGGTCTGGTCTGGTTGTCAATATAAATTAAAGATATTGCCTAGGGAAGAAGGATTCTTAATTGCATCCATTGCTGTTATTCATATTTATGTCGCACATCTTGCTGTTGGCGGTGGACTGTTTTTAATACCGGCTGAAAAAAAGGCATATAAAAGTAATGACTCTTTGATTCATACCTTTGTCTTTGGTGAATCAGAGGCAACCGGAGATATTCGTGCAATAATTTTATTCCCTCGCTCTAATTCCACAATTATTCCTTTTTAGACGGACAAGACCTTTTTAAGATCAATGCCGTACTTTCTCATGCGGTTCCATACGGTTACCCTGTTGATATTAAGAATTTTTGCCGCCTTTGTCTGGTTTCCGTTTGTCTGTTTAAGTGCTTGGATTAATAGTAATTTTTCATTGGGCAGAATTTTATCTTCAGTTAATTGAAGAACCGGGGAGGGGGGTATTGCCGTACTAATCTTTTTGGGCAAATGCTCTAAATGAATAGTGGACCCTTCAGTGGTGACAAAAGCATACTCCATTGCATTTTTAAGCTCCCGGATATTTCCAGGCCAAAGGTAATCCATAAATAATTCCATGGCATCATGACTCAACCCATTAATTGTTTTACCGGTTGTCATGTTTAACCGATAGATAAAAGAATTGATTAATAAAGGGATATCTTCCTTTATATCTCTTAAAGGCGGTAGATGGATCGGTATGACATTAATTCTAAAAAAAAGATCCTGTCTGAACTCTTTTTTTTCTATTAATTCATCAAGATCTTTGTTTGTGGCAGTAATAATTCGTACATCGGTTTTGATGGATGAAATATCGCCTACTCTTTCAAAACAGCCCGACTCAAGGACTCTTAAAAGTTTGGTCTGAATAGACAATGGGATATCACCGATTTCATCCAGAAAGAAATCGCCATGGTTGGCGGCTTCAAATCGGCCAATACGATTGCCGTATGCACCTGTGAATGCACCCTTTGTATGTCCGAACAATTCACTTTCCAGGACTGCTTCATTTAATGCAGCACAATTGAGTTGAATAAAAGGACCATTTTTTCTGGAACCGCATAAGTGGATGGCATTGGCTACCAGTTCTTTCCCGGTTCCGCTTTCACCCAGAATAATAACAGGCGCATTGCTTTGAGCAGCTTTTCTTACCATGTCAAATACAATCTGCATTTCAGATGATTTGCCCACCAGGCCCAAAAAGTCATTTTTCTGGTCACATTGTCTGGAAAGGATATGAACTTTTTCATCCAGTTTGGTAAGCTCGGAGATATCGGTTAAAGTTTCCACAACGCCAAGTGCTGTCTGGTCTTCATCATATAGTATGGATGCATTTTTTAAAACCGGTAAAAAACTGCCGTCCTTGCATTTGACGAGACAGCGGCATTTTTTCATATCCTGCCGGCCTTCAAATAATTTGCACCATGCAGTTTCTTTATCCGTCTGCATGATCTTTTCACAGGCATCACAGCCTAACATTTCACAGGACATGCCAATGGCTTCTTTTGAGGTATATCCTATAAGTGTTTCAAAGGCTTTGTTGACCATTAGAATAGAACCCTCAGGACCGATTAACATTAATCCATCGTTAATGGTATTCACTATTTTTTTCCAGAAAATATTCATTTCATGGTCATCCATGTGTTTTCCTCTCAAATGCCTGTTTAATCGTTTAAACAACTGTTAAAATAGTAATAGCATTTTAACAGTTGTTTAAATACTATTTAATCTATAAATAATCAACCCAAAGTTTAAAACTAATTATTTTCTATAAAAACAATAACTTATACAAAACATCATTTTTCATGCCTTCAACGGTATGCCTGTTGCAAATATCATTATATTATAATTTTATATTAATAATTGGAGATTAAGTATGGCATCAAAAATTGTATTGGATCTTAGAGGAGTCATTTCACCTCTTAATCTGCTCAAATGCAAAAGCCGTCTTAAATCCATGGAACAAGGGGATGTTCTGGAGGTTATGCTGGCAGATATTGATGTGATACAGGATCTGATAATGATCGTTAACCGATCCCGTGATGAAGTAGTCTACAAAAATAAAAATAAGGATTATATCTGTCTTGGAATAAAAAGAGGTAAAAAATTTTAAATATAATTAGATGTTGAATATAAAAAGGAGGGAAAATGCAACTTAGTAGACGGAATTTTTTTAAATTCATGGGAGCAGCCGGTGCATCTGTTACTGCACTGCCCACATCTGCCAGTGCATGGGAGTCAAAGGCGCCGCCTGATCCTTATGGATGCCTGGTGGATTTGACCCGGTGTGTTGGCTGTCGTAAATGCGAAGAAGCCTGTGCCAAGGTGAACGACCTGCCCACACCGGAACGGGTTAATTGTCAATGTACAATATTTGACAAAAAAAGAAGGCCTGATGACAAGGCTTTTACAGTGGTAAACCGATATTTTACCGGTAAACTGGATCAGTTTGACAAGCCGTCACCAACCTATGCCAAAGTTCAGTGCATGCATTGTCAGGACCCGGCCTGTGTGTCAGCCTGCATTGATGGCGCATTGACCAAAGACGAGACCGGAACAGTCAGATATAATGTTAACAAATGTATTGGATGCCGGTATTGTATGGTGGCGTGTCCTTTTGAGATTCCCGCCTATGAATATCATAACCCAATCACACCCAAGGTAATGAAATGCACGTTCTGCTATGACAGGATATCTAAGGACGGTGGTATTCCGGGTTGTGCAACCATTTGTCCAACGGAAGCGCTGACATTTGGAAAAAGAAATACACTCTTAAAGGTTGCCAAAAAAAGGCTGAAAGAAAATCCAGGCGTATATATCGATCATGTATATGGTGAAAAAGAAGTCGGTGGCACATCATGGCTTTATATTTCTTCTGTACCATTTGAAAAAGTAAACCTGCCTCTGTTGCCGGAAAAACCCATACCCAAACTTTCCGAAACCTTACAGCACTCGCTGTTCGCCTTTCTGTGGTCCCCCATAGCACTCTTTGGGGTTTTGGGAGCTGTCATGTACAAATCAAATAAAATTCAGGAAAAATCACAAAATAAAGGAGGCGCCTGATGGAAACAAGTCCTTTAAATAAAAAATTCTGGACACCCGGCGTTCTTGTTATGCTGGTTTTCATGATAGCAGGCGCTATTTCCATTATTGCAAGATTTACCGGCGGCATCGGGTATGTTACCAATCTTACTAATGCCAGGCCCTGGGGGCTCTGGGTGGGTGTGGATGTGGCTACCGGTGTTGCCCTTGCTGCGGGTGGATTTACAACTGCTGCCCTGGCCCACCTTTTGGGAAAGCATCATTATGAACCCATTACACGGCCGGCACTTTTAACGGCTGCCTTGGGATACACTTTTGTTGTATTAGGTCTCCTGGTGGATATCGGGCGTTCCTGGGCTATATGGAAACCCATGTTTAACTGGAACCAGCATTCAGCTCTTTTTGAAGTAGCCATGTGTGTGATGGTTTATCTGCATGTGCTGTATATTGAATTTATTCCCATAGTTGCAGAGCAGTTTAAAGACAGGGTGAATCTTCCGGGTCCTTTATCTGTTTTTAACGGATTGATTGAGATGATTTTAAAACGGGCTGATGCAATATTGGATAAAATTATGTGGATATTCATTATTCTAGGAATTGTATTGTCCTGCATGCATCAATCGAGTTTGGGGACGCTGATGCTGATTGCTCCTACCAAACTTCACCCGCTGTGGTATACACCCATTTTGCCCTTGTTGTTTCTTACATCAGCCTTTGCCGTTGGGTATCCAATGGTGGTTTTTGAAACCACCCTTGTTACTTCTTCATTCAAGCTGGATTCAGAGATGAATATTCTGGCTCCGTTAACACGGATTACCATTTTCCTTTTGGGGGCCTACATGTTTCTCAAACTGGGTGATATGTTTATCAGGGGAACCTATGTCTATCTTTTAGACGGGACCCATCAGACCAATGCCTTTATTGTAGAAATGATTTTCGGCGTAATGGTACCATGGGTTATGCTTCTCTTTGAAAAGGTCAGAAATTCCAGGCGAGGTGTTTTTACAGCCGCATCTTTGATTGTCTTCGGTGTGGTGCTTAACAGAATCAATGTATTCATCGTAGGATATAAACCGCCATTGGCTGACACTGGGTATTTTCCAGCAATAGGAGAAATTTTGGTCACTTTAGGACTCATTGCAGCCCTGATGTTCGTTTATAGATTCGTTGTGACTTATCTGCCTGTTCTGCAGGCACCCAAGGAGGTATCGTCGTGATAAAGAAAATTATTTTCTTCGCAGGCCTGGTGATCCTGACGGCTGCTCTTTGTACGGCAGAGGTCTGGCAAGCGCCGGATCAGGAAAAAGCAAAGGAAAGGGCAAAGGAGATCGTCCCGTTCATCAAAGAATACAAGGACGACTGCCAGATTAATCGAAAGATATGTCTGATGGATGCAGGGATTTCCATAAAGGATGTGACAGACGTCCATTTCCTGCTGGACAGCCCCATCATCAAAAAAAGAGAGGATCATTACGGACCTGTCCGGTTTGCCCACAAACGGCATGCAGCTCTTACCAAAGACTGCAGCAAGTGCCATCATTACCGGCCAAAAGATGAGAGTGAACTTGAAACAACACGGTGTTCAGCCTGTCATCAGGATTCATTTAATCCGGATCATCCGGAGCGAATCGGCCTTAAAGCGGCTTACCATCAGCAATGTATGGAATGCCACCAGGAACAGGCCAAAGGGCCGGTTGACTGCAAAGGTTGCCATTTGCAGAATGTGCCGGATCATAAAGAGCTGGTAAAACTGCCGGACAATGCTGATCCGTTCCAGGTAACCAAAGAATGTTTGCGGTGTCATGATACACAGGCGGAAGATATGCTTACAACTGCTCACTGGTTATGGAAAGGCCCTTCTCCCTATACAACGGGTCATCGAAAGGATGTCATGCATGGCAAGGGCACGACGGCCCTGAACAACTACTGAATTAGTCCCATCAGCAACGAGGCTCGTTGCACAAGTTGTCATGCAGGATATGGTTGGAAAGATGATACCTTTGATTTTACAGATAAAACAAAAATGGATTGTTTAATATGCCATGATACCACGGGAAAATATAAGAAAGATCCTCCGGGAGCCGGCATGCCCAAAAAAGATGTTGATTTAAAATTTGTTGCTCAGAATGTCGGTCATACAAGTCGTGCCAGCTGCGGTTCCTGCCACTTTAATGGTGGCGGAGGAGATGCAGTTAAGCATGCGGACATGTCAAGACAGTTGTTAAAACCAAGCCGAAATTGTGATATTCATATGGGGGGATATGATTTTTCCTGTACCGAGTGTCATAAAACAAGAAACCACAAGATTGCCGGCCGAAGTTCATCCGTACCGGTTGCCGAGGGCGAGGTAACCTGCCAGCAATGTCATTCAGATGAACCCCATTATTGCGGGAGTCTTCTGGATCACCATTTAAATAAGCATGCCAAAACCCTTGACTGTAATGTCTGCCATGCACCGGTTTTTGCAAAATGTAAACCCACCAAGACCTGGTGGGACTGGTCCAAGGCAGGGGATAAAAAACGCAAGCCGAAAAAAGATAAATACGGAAAGCCTGATTATAATAAGAAAAAAGGTGAATTTAAATGGGAAGAGTCTGCCGTACCTGATTATGCCTGGAGTTCAGGATATATGAATCGTATTTTCATTGGCGATACGGTTGATATCAATAAGGATATTATTAATCTGACCGAACCCGTAGGTTCCATGAATGATCCTAATTCTAAAATTACACCTTTTAAGATTATGAAGGCGATTCAGGCAGTTGATGCGGATCATGATTATTTTCTTATTCCCCATCTGTTGCCACGCGACAAGGAAGATACGACAGCGTATTGGAAAAATTTTGATTGGGAAAAAGCGTTCCAGGACGGTATGGATGCTGTCGGACTTGACTACAGCGGTTCATACAAATGGAAAGAAACCTGGATGTACTGGCGCCTGGATCACGAGGTAATGCCGAAAGAGATGTCATTGTCCTGTGTTCAGTGTCATGACAGTCTTAAAGGGGATAAAACATGTAATCGGTGCCATCGAGATAATCGTGAAGTTGATTTCAAAAAGATTGCCCACAAAGGGACAGACTTTTCCTATATGAAATCCCAGGGAAGAGATGTGGAACATTTGATTGATAAAACTGATTATATTAATTTTAAAGCTCTGGGATATAAAGGTGATCCCATTATCCATGGCGGCCGCTTTACAAGACTGCCCATGGGGTTTGAAAAACATGAATAGATAAATTCTTTATTTATTTTGCCTTAAACCTGCTATACAAGCTGAATTTTGCTTGTATAGCAGGTTTTCACAAGACGGCAACTTCCTCCCACCCTTGATTCTGAAAACGAATGGAAATTTCAATATTCTTGCTATAGAATGTTATATGTGAATGGGTAGTTTGTATACAGATGGATATAAAATCATGTATAGAAAGTATCCAGTTCGTATATATTTAAATCTTTACTTGTTATAATAAAATAAATATTATTCTTTATTTCAATATCTTATGATATTGTAACCCGGAGTGGTATATTTATTGCTGTAATTTTGAATATAAATCAAAACAATACATAAAAGGAAAATTTAAAAGGAGACGGTTATGGCTCTAGTTCAAATCGAAAATGTTTCAAAAATATACCAGACAGGTGATATTGAAATTGCAGCTTTAAGTGATATTAACCTGTCCATAGAAAAATCAGCGTTTGTTTCCTTTGTTGGCCCCTCAGGGAGTGGAAAAACAACCATGTTAAATTTGATAGGCTGTCTTGATAAACCGACTCAAGGAAAAATTCTTGTTAACGGCAAACAGGTTGATAGTTTTAGCCGTCAAAAAAGAGCCGCCTTCCGGGGAGATGTAATCGGGTTTATTTTTCAGTCCTTCAATCTATTCCCTATTTTGACTGCTTACGAGAATATTGAATATCCACTGGTTATGATCAAAAATGAACCGGCAGACAAAAGAAAAGAAATGATTCTTAATGTCCTTGATTCCGTCAGTATGCTTGACCAGAAAGATAAATTTCCAGATCAATTATCAGGAGGGCAAAAACAAAGGGTTGCTGTTGCAAGAGCCCTGGTCACTCAACCAAAACTGGTTATGGCTGATGAGCCCACTGCAAACCTTGACAAAAAATCTTCCTTAAATGTGATTCGTCTGATGCGGGATATGAAAGACAAATTCGGCACCACCTTTATATTTTCCACCCATGACCCTCGAATTATGGAAGAGGCGGAAATATCATATACACTTGATGACGGGAAACTTACATAGACAAAAGGAGAAGAAAAAATGATCCGGATATTTAAAATTGCGCTTCGTAATCTCTTAAGATACAAACGAAGAACCCTGTTAACCTCCATTTTAATTACCTTTGGTATTGTACTTGTGATTCTTTTTTCCGGCCTGGTCGGTTCTTTTAAAACCATGATGATAGGACAAATCACGGATTCAAACCTGGCACAAATGCAGATTCATAAAAAAGGCTATGTTTCCTCAATTGATACCATGCCGTTAGATTTGACATTGGATACAAAGCGATATAAAAAAATTGAAGAATTACTTTCAAGTCATAAAGATGTATTAGCTTGGGCACCCAGGATCAAGCTTAATGCCATGTTAAGCAACTTTACCGACACCACCAATATCCGATTGAATGCCATAAACCCTGAAAAAGAGGTCTTGGTCTGTCCTGATGTGGGGAACCGGATGACATTTGATAAAAAAAGAGATCTCGAGGTATTGTTGAATCCGGGTGAGGTGATTATTCCTGAAAAACTGGTCAAGGGGATGAACCTCAAAATTGGTGACCCAATAGTGCTGGTTGCAAATAACAAGGACGGCAGTGTGAATGGGTTGAACTTTAAAATTGCCGGTATTATTGAGACGATGCTAGGTCCCCAGGGTAAAGAGGGATATATGCATATAAAAGATGCACAGGAACTCCTGCGCATGGATAAACCCGAAGTGATTGAGGTGGCTTTTCGATTACATGATTTTGATAAACTTGAAAAGGTATATGCAGATCTTTTTT
>NZ_JAIOSW010000221.1 GCF_021107415.1 Desulfobacula sp. | reverse complement strand
AGTCAAATGAATACCGGCGATATCACCTGCATGATACCCACGTTCAAAAAGCCATAAAGAAGGCTGTCAGAAAATCAAAGCTGCTCAAAAGAGCCTCGGCTCATACCTTTCGCCATAGTTTTGCAAGTCACCTGCTCCAGGCGAATTATGATATCCGGACGATTCAGGAACTTTTGGGACACAGTGATGTGAGAACAACGATGATTTATACCCATACTGTCAAGTCCAAGACACTCAAGGAAACAAAAAGTCCGCTTGATTTCTAAGGCTGAGACATTGCTCCGCCCTGTCGATTACATTAATCGCCGTTGAAGATGGATTAATAATTTTATATAAGGCAAAGGAGAAAAAGGCAATAGATATAACCTAAAGGTCACACGTAAACCCTGATTTGATTAATCAGAGAGGATTTTAATATTCACCCGCCGGTTTCTCGGCCCGTCAAATTCACAGAAATAAATACCCTGCCAGGTGCCAAGCACAAGAGAGCCGTTTTCCAAGGGGATGGTTTCCGAAGGGCCGAACAGGCTGACCTTTATGTGGGCAGCTGAATTGCCTTCCATATGTTTGAAATGATCATCCCAGGGGATCACCTTGTTGATGGTATTTAAAATATCTGTTTCAACTGCTGGATCTGCATTTTCGTTAATGGTGATCGCGGCTGTAGTATGCATGGAAAAGATATGGACAAGGCCATCTTTTATTCCTGATTCTTTTACGGCAGTTTGAACCTGGGAAGTAATATCAAGCATCTGGGTTCTTGCGTTTGTTTTGACACTGATCTGCATGGATTGCCTCCTTTTTTAAATCCAGGTGCCCAAAAAGGTTATAGGCACCTGGATAGATGTTACTTACGATTTTAAAAGGTCAAGGGCATTTTTAACGATATTTTCCGGGAAAAAACCATATTCTTTGAGTACGGTTCCGCCAGGAGCGGAAGCACCGAATTTATCAATGCCGATAATTTTACCTTCCGAGCCGGTGTATTTTTCCCATCCCATGGAAATGCCGGCTTCAACAGCCATTCTTTTTGTCACGCCGGACGGCAGAATTCGTTCTTTGTAAGGAGCGGGTGCTTTTTCAAAGAGCTCCCAGGATGGCATGGATACCACAGCAGTTTTGATGTTATGATCTTTTTCAAGGGTTTGGGCCGCTTTAACACAGATATGGACTTCGGAACCTGTGGCAATGAGGATTATATCCGGATCCACGACATTTTTTAAAGTATAGGCTCCATACTGAAACTCGCCGTCCCGCTGGGATACATCCAGGGTCGGCAGTTTTTGACGGCTTAATATCAATGCGGTGGGTGAGTCAACCGTTTTTAAAGCCTGTTTCCAGGCCTGGGCTGTCTCATTGGCATCGGCAGGTCTTACAACGTTAAGACCCGGAATAGCCCGCAGGGATGCCAGATGTTCAACCGGCTGATGGGTGGGTCCGTCTTCGCCCACGGCAACACTGTCATGGGTAAATACATAAATCAACGGCAGTTTCATCAAAGAGGCCATACGGATGGCCGGGCGCATATAATCGGCAAATACAAGAAAGGTGCCCCCGTAAGGCCGGATACCGGGATGAAGATACATGCCGGACATGATGGCACCCATGGCATGTTCACGAACACCAAACCGAATATTTCGTCCATCCCAGGCATTTTTTTGAAAGTCGGTTGAACTGCTGATATGGGTTTTATTTGACGGCGCAAGGTCGGCAGATCCGCCCATTAATGCTGGCAGATTGTCGGCAATGGCATTGAGTACCTGGCCCGAGGCGGCTCTTGTGGCAATGGGTCCGCCTTCAGGGCTGAATTGAGGAATATCTGCATCCCATCCTTCGGTCAAAAATCCACTGATGGCATCAACAAATTTTGCAGCATGTTCCGGAAATTCAGTTTTATAGGCGTTAAAGATGTCCTGCCAGCTTTGTTCAAATTCTTTTCCATATGTCAGGGCTTTTCTGCAGTGTTCCAATACATCTTCGGGTACATAAAAGTCTTTATCAGCCGGCACACCATAAAATTGTTTGACCAGCTTAATTTCTTCTGCGCCGAGGGGAGCACCATGGGCATCGGAAGTGTCCTGTTTGCTGGGGCTGCCATAGGCAATGTGGGTTTTTATCTGTACAAGTGTCGGTCTTGCAACTGCGTCTTTGCCTGCCTGGATGGCTTTTTGTATTTCTTCAAGATTATTGCCGTCTTCAACCGTGACCACATGCCAGTTCTGGCTCTCAAATTTTGCTCTCACATTTTCTGTGAATGCAATATCGGTTGTTCCTTCAATGGTAATGGAATTGTCATCGTAAATGCAGATCAGTTTTCCCAGGCCCAGGTGTCCTGCAAGGGAGATCGCTTCAAGGGCGACTCCTTCCATGAGATCGCCGTCACCGCACATCACATAGGTGTGATGATCAATGAGTTCTTTGTCTTCCATGTTGAACCTGGCTGCAAGATGACGTTCGGCAATGGCCATGCCAACAGCATTGGCAATTCCCTGGCCTAAAGGCCCGGTGGTGGTTTCCACACCCGGTGTATCTCCGAGTTCAGGATGTCCCGGGGTTCTGGAACCCCATTGTCTGAAGTTTTTCAGGTCAGTCAGTTCAAGACCATAACCCGTCAGGTAGAGAAGGCTGTAAAGCAGAGAAGAGACATGGCCTCCGGACATAACAAAGCGGTCTCTGTCTATCCATGCAGGATTTTTAGGATTGTGTTTTAAAAAGCGTTTAAACAGAACATATGCCGCAGGCGCTAAGCCCATAGGTGCGCCCGGATGTCCGGAATTTGCTTTTTGAACCGCATCCATACAAAGGGTTCTGATGGTGCTGACAGTTAGTTGGTCAAGGTTAGTTGCAGCGTTTACCATTGTTTATTTCTCCTGTATCATTTAATTGTATGTTACAAGGCTCTCATGAATTCCGGTTTAAGTTCCACATTTCCTTTGAGCGCCTGTGATATCAGTTCAAGTGTTTTCTCTTTTTCCTGGGGCAGTTTTGCCCTGATGGGAAGATAGTTGGAGGCATGATTTGCATGAAAAAGCCCGTTGGAAAGATGGGTTGAGGCGATCATCAATCCCAGTTCTTCAAGCATTTCTTCCGGGGAGATGAGTTTAAATTCACCTTTCTCATATTGATCATTAAGTTCGGTGCCCGGTATCAGCATCAGGGTTAAAGCCCCCACAAAATCCGGATCAATGGCAGATAAAACCCTTCCGGTTTCCGTGGCATGGACTTTTGATCTTTCCTGTCCTCCAAGACCGAGAAGGACAGTGATGGACAGCTTTATGCCGGATTTTTTAAGCCGCCTTCCCATTTTGATCATTTTTGCGGAATCTGCGCCTTTCCTGATCTCCTTTAAAATATGATCATCCCCTGATTCAAGACCCATATAAGCAATCTTGACTCCCAGGTCGTGCAGCTCTTTAAGCTGCTCGTCGGTTTTCATGCCAATACTTTTGGTGTTGGCATAGAGCCCCACCCTTTCAACCCAGGGCAGCCGATCCTTTATCCGCTTAAGGATTTTTGTAAGTCTTTTCTGGGGAACGATCATGGCATCCCCGTCACAGATAAACAGCCGGTTCTGTCTTTGGCAGTGATTTCTGGCAAATTCGATATCTTCAAAAATGATATCATCTTTTTTTATATTAAACCGTTTTTCCCTGAATGTGCCGCAGAATGTACATTTATTATGGGAGCAGCCTAAAGTGACCTGCAATAATATACTATTGGCCTCACTTGGCGGCCTTATCATCATACCTTCATAATGCATAGCAATAAGATTCCTTAAAATTTAAAGCCAATTAATAGCAGGTATTGTTAAAAAATTCAATCTGTTGATTTGTTTCCATCAGGAAAATATTGATGAATATAATCTGTAATAGTGCATGAAATTCCAGGTTCCCAAAATGATAAATTTAATATAGTATCCCCGCAGAATTAAAAAATAGAGGTTGAACCTTGAGTAAAAACAGAAAAAATGAATCCATATCAGGGCTTTTAGCGGGAGGATCGGCTTTTCTGATATGGGGACTTGTTCCCATATACTGGAAAGTACTTTCCCATGTACCTGTCCTTGAAACAATCACCCACAGAATTGTCTGGTCCTTTATTTTTCTTTTGCCTGTTATTTATTTGCAGGGGCAATGGAAAATATTTATTAATACATTTAAATCCTTTAGAACAATCAAATGGCTCTTTGTCACAACTCTACTGGTGGCATCCAACTGGTTTCTTTTTATATGGTCAGTAAACAATGATATGATACTTCAAGCCAGTCTGGGTTATTATATCAATCCTCTTGTGAATGTATTATTCGGCATTGTCTTTTTACAAGAACGATTAAGAAAGTTTCAGATATTAGCAGTAATGATTGCAGCCACCGGGGTTCTATATCTTACCTGGCAATATGGGTCATTCCCATATATAGCCATTATACTTGCCGTAACTTTTGGATTATATGGTTTGATAAGAAAAAAACTGAATTTGAATCCTGCAGTGGGTCTTGCAGTTGAAACCCTTATATTGACTATTCCAGGACTTGTCTATCTTGTATGGTTAGAAAGAACCGGCCCTGCTGCTTTTCTTCATGCAGATTATATCACAAATATATTTTTAATCTGTACGGCACTTGTTACGGCCCTGCCCCTTTTATTATTTAATATTGGTGTCAAAAGGCTGCGACTGGCCACTGTGGGATTCTTGCAGTATCTTGGCCCAAGCTTGATGTTTATTCTCGCTGTATTTGCTTATGGTGAACCTTTATCTGTGCATCAACTTATTGCATTTATATTTATCTGGGCAGCTCTTGTGGTTTATACTATGGATTCAATCAGGAGTTTAAAATGTATCAATTGATTTTTTATGTACCAGCTACTCATCTTGAAGAGGTAAAAGAAGCGCTTTTTAATGTCGGGGCAGGGAAATATAAAAAGTATGATAAATGCTGCTGGCAGATAAAAGGAAAGGGGCAGTTCAGGCCGTTAAACAGCAGCAAACCCTTTATCGGTAAATTAAATAAGCTGGAAGAGGTGGATGAATACAAGGTTGAAATGATTGTAAAAGATGAACTTGTTAAAACTGCTGTTGCAGCTCTTATAAAAGCTCACCCCTATGAAGAGCCTGCTTATTCGGTCTTGAAAATACAAGTGTATCCATAAGGAAAATCAAGGAATGAAAAATATGAATCAGGTTATGGGGGCCGGACTATGGTTCCTGATCGTTATTCTTTCCATTATCTGGGGGGCATCTTTTTTCTTTGTGGAGATTGCCGTAGAAAGGATGACGCCCTTGACTATTGTGCTGTACCGGGTGGGATTTGCCTCTTTTCTTTTATTGGGCTTTGTCTGGTTCACCGGCCGGAAAATGCCAAAAAATATTGGCATCTGGGGAGCATTCCTGGTCATTGGTGTGTTGAACAATGTGATTCCCTTCAGTCTTATTGCATGGGGACAAAAATATATTGATTCGAGTCTGGCATCTATTTTAAACGCTACTACCCCTGTTTTCAGTGTAATTCTTGCCCATTTTTTAACAAAAGACGAACCCTTGACAACGAACAGGCTGACAGGCGTCTTATTTGGATGGATGGGTGTAGCGGTTCTGATTGGCATAGAAGCCTTAAGCGGTGTTGGAATGAAGATTGCTGGCCAGGCTGCTGTGCTGTGTGCCGCCATGCTTTATGCATTCGCAGCTATTTTCGGTCGCAGGTTCAAGGAGTTTGATCCTGTGGTTGTGGCAGCAGGAATGCTGACAGGCTCCTTTATTATTATGATTCCTTTGACATTTATGATGGAGCAGCCATTAGCCCTTGACCCCACACCTGTGACATGGGCTGCGCTTTTCGGGCTTTCCGCCGTTTCAACAGCTTTGGCATATATTATCTATTTTCATGTGCTGTCCAGGGCAGGTGCAACCAATATTTTGCTGGTAACTTTTTTAATTCCTGTGAGTGCTATATTTTTAGGAATGATGGTACTCGGAGAAGCTCCGGGGTGGAATGTTTTTGCCGGCATGGCATTGATTTTTATGGGATTGATCTTTATTGATGGCCGGCTGTTAAAAAGATTTAAAAAATAATAGTTTTTTAAAACCATTTAATGATGTTTGAAATTCCCTTGACACACCTTGACATTTTGGTTTTTGCAACAATTATTATTAAAAATAATTTATTTTAATAAAAAAAACAAAAAACAGGAGTAAGCATGGGAACAAAAAAAACACGCAAGTTCAAAACCGAGGTGCAGCAGCTCTTGCACCTGATTATTAATTCTTTATATTCCAACAGGGAAATATTTGTCAGGGAGCTGATTTCAAATTCTTCTGATGCCATTGACAAGGCAAGGTTCAAAGAACAGACAGCTCCGGATCTATTTGCCGATGATAATGATTATCATATTCGGCTTTCTCTGGATTCTGAAAATAAGACTTTCCAGATTTTTGATAATGGTATTGGAATGACCTTTGATGAGGTCAATGATAATATCGGGACTATTGCCCAGTCAGGTACGGCTGCGTTTATGGAAGCCCTGGAAAATTCCAAAAAGGAAAACACATTATCCCCTGAACTGATCGGCCAGTTTGGTGTCGGGTTTTACTCGTCATTTATTGTTGCCGACAAGGTCAGGATCGATACAAAGGCAGCGGGTGAGAAATCGGGTGTCAGATGGGAATCGGACGGCAAGGGATCTTATACGGTTCAGGAAATTGAGATAGAAAATCGGGGTAGCACAATTACCCTTTATCTAAAAGATCCTGAAGACGGCGATCAGGATTTTACAGAAGAATACACCATCCAGCATATTGTGAAAAAACATTCTGATTTTGTAACTTATCCCGTCATCATGAATGTTGAAAAAAGCGAACCCATTCCTGAAAATGAAATTATTAAAGATTCAGAAGGCAAACCCATTGGCGATACCTTTAAAAAAGTCAAAAAAGATGAAACCTTGAATTCCAGAAAAGCCATCTGGTCGAAATCCAAAGATGATGTGACCGATGAAGAGCATGAAGAGTTTTACAAACATATCAGCCACAACTGGGACAAACCTTTGGAAATCATCCATAAAAAATTTGAGGGGGTAACCGAATACGATGTCTTGATGTATCTGCCTTCCAAGGCACCCATGGATCTTTTCAGGCCGGAAAGAAAGCATGGGATGCAGCTGTATTGCAAGCGTGTATTTATTATGGATGACTGCAAGGAACTTTTGCCGGAATATTTTGGATTTATCCAGGGTGTAGTGGATGCACCTGATTTAAATCTTAATGTGAGCCGTGAGATTCTCCAGGAAGACCGTTTGGTCAGAAATATCAGGAAAAACCTTGTTAAACAGATTTTTGGTGTGCTGGAAGGCATGGAAAAAGAAAAGTATGAAGAATTTTTTAATGAATTCGGCCAGGCCCTGAAAGCCGGTATCCCAACGGATTTTGAAAATAAGGAAAGACTGGCATCTCTTTTAAGATACAAGACCACCAAGTCCGATGGCAAATATGTCACCCTGGACGAATATATCGAAAACATGAAAGAAGACCAGAAAGAGATTTATTATCTTACGGGTGAAAGCCTGACGTCTTTAATGAATTCCCCTCTGCTTGAGTCCTTGAAAGCAAAGGATTACGAAGTCATTTTAATGGTAGATCCCATTGACGAATGGGTCACCCAGTCCCTGCCTGAGTACAAGGAGAAAAAACTCAAGAGTGCGGAAAAAGGGGATCTTGATCTTGAGAAAGTGGATGATGAGAAAAAGAATGAATATTCAGCCCTCTTATCTTTTCTGAAAGGAAAACTTGAGAAAAACGTTAAAGATGTGGTGGTATCCAACAGGCTTAAAGATTCGGTCTCATGTCTGTCTGGTGATGATTTTGGCATGAGTGCTTATATGGAAAAAATCATGAAAGCATCGGGTCAGAAAACACCGGAACAAAAAAGGGTGATGGAGGTCAATTTAAGCCATCCTGTTCTGGGTAAAATGAAAGAAATATTTGAGACCGACACCACCAACCCGGTTTTAAAAGATTATAGTGATCTTCTGTTTGATATTGCCGTTATCAGTGAAGGCGGTAAACTGGATAATCCTTCAAGATTTTCCAAACAACTGGGAGACCTTATGACCAAAGCAATATGATCGTTTTCCTTGAAAACCTTGGATGCTCAAGGAACCAGGTTGACAGCGAAATCATGCTGGGAAAACTTCTAGGGGCAGGTCATACGATAACCCATGATCCTTGCCTGGCCCGGGTGATTATCGTTAATACCTGTGGATTTATATCAACAGCCTCTGATGAGGCTGTTGATGTTATTTTGGAAATGGCAAAATTCAAGGAAACAGGAAAATGTAAAAAACTTATCGCTGCGGGCTGCCTTTCCCAGCGGTATAAGGATGATAAGAATCTTATATCCACATTACCTGAAGTGGATGCTTTTTTAGGCACTGGTGCATGTGAGCAGATTGTGGAAGTTGTCGAGAATGAAGAAACTAAAACACTCACTCTTTTTCCTGACCCGAACAAAAGGCCGTTCCAGAATCTTTCTGATCTTCCTGATTTTTCCGGGCAAAGAGAGTTGATCACAGATCATTTTGCTTATATCAAAGTGTCGGAAGGGTGCAGCCGAAAGTGTACGTATTGTATTATTCCTCAGCTTCGCGGCACCCAGAGGTCAAGACCCAAGGATGATATTTGCAAAGAAGCCCGCGACCTTGTTTGCCGAGGTGTCAACGAGATTATCCTGACGGCTGAAAATACCACTGATTATGGGCAGGATTTTCAGGGTAAAGCAGGGTTTGAAAACGTTCTTACATCCCTGGCAGACGCCCTGGATAGAGATCAAGTCAAGGAGCATGCCTGGATACGGTTTTTATATACCCATCCCAACTCATTGACAGAGCCTGTCATAGCGGCTGTAAAAGAACATAAAAATATCTGTTCTTACTATGATGTCCCCATCCAGCATGCCTCTTCAAATATATTGAAAAAAATGGGACGGCTTTATACCAATGAAGATCTTTATGCACTTTTTAAAACCATCAGAAAGATTGATCCTGATGCTGCTTTAAGAACAACCCTTATTGTGGGGTTCCCCGGGGAATCAGAAGAAGATTTCAATATATTGATGAAGTTGATTAAAGATATCAGGTTTGATCAACTGGGCGTATTCATCTATTCTGATTCAGATGATCTTAAATCCCATCTTCTAAAAAACCATGTCCCTTACGAGCTTGCAGAAAAAAGACATGACACGATCATGGCAGCCCAGGCGAAAATTTCAAAAACACTGAATGAAAGATTATTGGGTAAGACGTTTGAAGTCCTTGTTGAAGAAAATCCGGAACAGGGCGTATACCTTGGCAGGACCATGTTTCAGGCTCCGGAGGTGGACGGGGTGACATTTATTTATGCCAATGGGCTTGAAATCGGTACCTTTGTTAATGTAAGAATTACCCAGGGCTTTGAATATGATATTGCAGGAGTTGTTCAGGAGTGATTGCATGACAAAAGGGATGAAACAAAGAATTATTGAACAGGCGGCACCTGATCTTGAAAAAATTGAAATTGCACTTGAGCATCACTTAAATCCCAATGTGGAACTGGTAAGGCAGATTGCTTCCCACCTTCTTTTCAGTGGAGGGAAACGGCTAAGGCCGCTGCTGATGGTTCACAGTGCCAGACTTTGCGGTTATAATAACGATTTTGAAATAGAGTTTTCCATTATTTTTGAATATCTTCACGCTGCTACCCTTTTGCATGATGATGTGGTGGATGAAGCAGATATCAGGCGTGGGAAAAAAGCGGCCCATACAAAATGGTCTGCTCCAAAAGTCGTACTGACGGGAGATTTCCTTATGGCCCTGTCCCTTGATATTGCAGCGAAAACAAGAGAACCTGATATCATCTCAGTCATTGCAAAAATTACCCGGGACATGTCCCAGGGCGAAATTGATCAGCTTTCGAAAAAAGGAAAGCTTAATCTTTCTGAAGAAGAATACCGCAAGATCATTGAAAGGAAAACAGCTGTTTTGATCCAGGGAACCTGCCAAAGCGGCGCTATTCTTGCAAAGGCCCCAAAAGAAAAAGAAACTGCGTTGAGTCAATACGGATTTCATTTAGGAATGGCCTTTCAGATGGCGGATGATCTTCTGGACTATACGGCAAGTGCCAAAGAATTAGGGAAAAATCCCGGGGCTGATCTGCGGGAGGGAAAACTGACCCTGCCGCTGATTCACAGCCTTTCCAATGCATCCCAAAAGGATAAAGAGTGGATGCAGGATGCCATAGCGGCAACCCTTTTCAACCCGGATCAGTTTAAAAAATTAAAAGAAAAATTATATACGTATAAAGGGATCGAATATACTAAGGATAGAGCCCGGGATCATGTGAAAAAAGCAAAGGCATGCCTGAATGATTTTGATGATTGTCAATCCAAACAGCTTTTGTGTCTGATCGCAGATTATTCCATTGAAAGAAAGGTGTAAGAAGGATGTTTAATAAAACGACCGCTATCAGCTTCATTATTTTGTTCATCGCTGTCATATTCATATGTGAACCATCATTTGCAGCCAATCGTTCTGAGGTATTAACGGGTGTGACCACAGCCAGAAGAATGGTTATTAATCATAATATCCAGCAGGCCAAGCAGAGAGCAGTATCAGACGCACTAAAGGTTGCCCTTCAAAATGCCTTTGCAACACTGGTATCAAGACAGGTCTTTGCATCCAATCTTGATTATTTTTATGGTCAAGTGCTTTCCCATACCTCGGACTACATCATTACGTATCGTGTCCTTGGCGGAATTGAAAACAAAGGCCACTATCTTGTGGGGGTGGAATCCAAAGTAGATCTTAAGCTGCTTGCAAAGACATTAACCAATGCCAGGATACTCAATGCCAATCAGGATAAACCCGTGATTCTGTTGTTTATTATGGAAAAAATCCCATCAGATCTTCTGCCCAGATACTGGTGGGGAAATAATCCAATTCCTTACCAGTCTCTTGCAGAACAAATCATTATCGATAAAATGATTCAAGATCGATTTATTGTTACAGGAAATGGCGATGAGCGTCCTGATCCGTCTTTTTATAATATTATATTTAAGTCCATTTACGATATTGCGGCTGCAAAGGATCTGGGCAAAGAGATGAAAGCTGATATGATTGTTTTTGGGAAAGCAATCTCATCAGAAGCTATCAACCGAATGGGTGGAGAAAAAGCCTTTAATGCAAAAATCAACCTGGAAGGATACAACCTTGAAACCGGAGAAAAGGTTGTTATTTCCCAGGTTCAGGCTGTGGTTAAAAGTGATATGGACCAGGAAGGAAATATAAATGCAATTGTTAAGGCAGCCCATCTGTCAGCCCTGGATCTGACTGAGAAAATTGATACATACTGGACACAGAATTTGAGAAAAGAGCACGCTTTTGATGTCAGGATAGAGGGAGATAATTTTTTATCCAGGTTTATTGCATTGAAACAACGATTTAAACAAATGCCCGGGATTGAGAATATGCAGCCCAAAGAGATGGGGTCCAACTATGCTGTTATGCAAGTTTTTTATAAGGGGAAATCGTCTCAGTTTGCCAATGCGGTTATGTTGAAAACCTTTGATTCTTTTGGATTGGAGATTTCCGATATAATAGATGACCTTGTCTTCATCAAGTTTATTGAAAAAGAGCAACCCTTTTTGTTTGATGATTCTCAAAATACGACAGAGCCAGTGAAGGCAAATTAGAATACAGCACAATATGCAGCAGATAATGTAGCAGAATGCGTTACTTTTTCTTGACACAAACCAAGGCTTTTGGTAATAAAGCAAACGATTCAGGCGCGTAACTCAGTTGGTAGAGTGCTACCTCGACACGGTAGAAGTCAGCGGTTCAAGTCCGCTCGTGCCTACCATAAATACCAAGGGTCTTGAAAAATAAATATAAGACCCTTAGTTTTTTTAAAAAAACAAGCTGTGGTCTAAGTATGTCCATTTTTAAACGCCTGATTTTAGGAAACCTGATTGTTCTTTTGTTAGTTGCCTTTTGGGGTGGTGCTGTTATCTATAAGCTTGGCAACCTTCAGAAGATAACAAGGCAAATTGTGGAAATTAACGGGACCATTCTTATTATCGGTGATCGCCTCCTTGATTCCTTTACCTCATTGATGAAATTTATCAAAAAGTACTACGTATCTGGTGATATGGATTACTATCATCGGGTTCAAGATTTGGAAATCCTTCTGGAAAAGGATTTTGGGCTGATAAATCGTTTGATTGAATCAGATAAACAGCAGAGTCTGTTTTCTGATACAAAGCGTCTTTACATGGAATTGATGAGGTGTTTTGAAGAAAATGTAAACCGGGTTAAGAATGATGGGCCGGGGACAATTCTGAAAGGTCATGACCTGGAATTGGAACAAATGGCAGCCTATCTAAAAGAGATCATCAATCAAAACAAACAGGATATTAATAAAAATACTGATTTAAGTAGTCGTTTGAGCCGGCAAATTTTTATGATGACCATCATTATTACGGTTTTGACCGTGTTTTTGGGGGGTATTATTTCCCTTTTTAATACCCGCGCCATCACAACTTCCATTTCCCGTTTCAAGAAAAAAACCAGGGAGATTTCCCAGGGTCATTTCAAAGAGCTGCAAACCATCAAAGGGCCCCGTGAAATTCGGGATCTGTCCCGCCATTTCAATGCCATGTCCCAAAGACTGGGTGAACTGGATCATTTAAAAGCGGATTTTATCAGTCATGTTTCCCACGAACTCAAGACTCCGGTGACGGCTATCAAGGAAGCATCTATCATGCTGTCAAAGGATCTTTATTCTGATCAGCCTCAAAAGCTGTATGAATTGTATTCCTTGATTCATGAAGAGTGTGACCGGCTTTTGAATTCTGTGCTGAGACTACTTGATTATTCTAAAATGGAAGCCAAGGCAATGGATTACCAGTTTACGGATTTTGATCTGCCCCTGGTGATTCGAAAATCTATATTAAAGCTTGCACCTTTGGCTCAGAAAAAAAAGATAGATCTTGAATTTATCCCTCCGCCCCAGCTTCCCAAACTCTCCGCTGATGGAGATCGGATTCGGGAGATCCTGGACAATCTTATCGGTAATGCCTTGAAGTTTACCCCGTCCCATGGCAAAATCCTTGTTAAATGTTCATTGGATAAAGAAAAAAAAAGGGTTGTAGTTTCTGTTACAGACAATGGTTGTGGGATTAAATCGGAGCATTTAAAGGCAATTTTTCAAAAATTTAAACAGATCGATAACGGCATTGGAACCCGAATGGGGACAGGACTCGGGCTCTCCATTTCAAAACATATTGTAAAAGCACACGGGGGGGATATATGGGCGGAAAGCGATTATCCAAAGGGAACTCAATTTTTTTTCACCTTGCCATTGGGCTGGGGGTGATGGTTCTTCTATCAAGCTGTCAGGGTGTTGAATACCAGGCATTTCCCAAGGAACAGGAATATGTGGCAGACTTCCAATACCTTGAGCAAGTTCTGAATTTTATAGGCCAGGAAAAATTCAAGTCAGCGCTGGCAGAAAGTGCAAAACTTGAAAAGTACTTGGATGATTCGGCAAATCGGAGTAGTGACTATGATCGGGTGATCAGGGTATCTGCCCGAATGAATAGCTCTCTTCTCAAGAAAGTAATTCAAGATGAAAAGAACCTCTTCTTGCTTTCTAAAAAAGTTCAAGACCAGGAGTTGATGATGAAAAAGCTGAACTCTGAGAAGGATAAATTGACCTGGAAACTCCAGGGCATGACCCTGCTTTTAAAAGCAGTGGAACGCCTTGATACTGAAAACAAGATACTCCGGCAGCAAATCAAGGATTTCAAGGAGATTGATCTTGAAGGAGGCAAAATCAATGCGGATATACAAAAATAAAAATTTCAAAACGCTTGGGTGAAAAATGGAAAAAATTCTTATCGTGGATGATGACCCGGCTGTTTTAAAGGTTCTCACAATGAGGCTTGAAGCAGAAAAATATTCGGTAATGGGCGTAACAGGCGGCGATGAGGCTTTTGCTTTGCAAAATCAAGGTTTCTTTGACCTGGCACTCATTGATTATCAGTTAAAGGGGGAAACAGGGATTCAATTGATGGAAAAATTACATGGCATTGATCCGGATCTCCCTGTTATCATGCTGACCGCCTATGGAACAATTAAAAGAGCTGTGGAAGCCATTCAAAAGGGGGCTCACTCCTTTCTGACCAAACCCTTTAAAGATGTCGAACTTATGCATCAGGTAAAAACCTGTCTTGAAAAAAAGAAATTGGTCAAGGAGGTCAAGGAGCTTCGCGGTATGTTGTCAAAACAATACGGGTTTGACAACATCATCGGCAGAGATAAAAAAATGAAAAAAGTCCTTAAGCTGGTTGTCCAGGCAGCAGACACTGATTCCAATGTTTTTATCCAGGGTGAAAGCGGTACGGGCAAAGAACTTATTGCCAAGACCCTGCATGTTGCAAGCTCCCGGCGGGATGCCCCGTTTATAGCGGTGAATTGCGGAGCCATTCCTGAAGCGCTTTTTGAAAGTGAACTTTTCGGCCACAAAAAAGGGGCCTTTACCGGGGCGGTCACCAACAGGCAGGGATTGTTGGAAAAGGCCCAGGGGGGCACCTTTTTTTTTGATGAAATTTCAGAAATTCCACTTTCCGTTCAAGCCAAGCTGCTCAGGGTCATTCAGGAAAATGAATTTTACCCCCTGGGGGGAGGTGAGATGGTTTCTTTGCGTGTGAGAATGGTTGCAGCAACCAACACAAATATTGTCGAGGAAGTAAAAAAAGGCAATTTCAGAGAAGACCTGTATTATCGGATCCATGTGATTCCCATAAAGCTTCCTCCCTTGCGGGAGAGAAAGGAGAGTATCCCTCTGCTTGCCCATCATTTTTTAAATGAATTTAGAATCCGTATGAAAAAGCCTATTAAAAAGTTTTCTTCCCGTGCCATGGATAAGCTTCTTCAGTCATCATGGCCAGGGAACATCAGAGAGCTTAAAAATGTTGTTGAATATAGTGTTGCCATGTCTGATAGCGATATCATTTCCGAGGATTTGATCATCCTGAATAAAGCAGATTCCTCCCTTCATGGGGTGAAACCTATGAAAGATGCTAAATTGGATTTTGAAAGAGATTATCTGGTGGAGCTTCTTGAATTAACCCAGGGAAATGTCACTAAAGCCGCCAAGCTTGCAGGAAAATACCGGGCTGACCTTTATGAGCTGATGAAAAAATGCGGGCTGCGGGCAGATGACTTCAGGAAGGATCTGTAGTGAATTCCATACAGGGTCCCATCTTCAACAAAGCCCCCGTCCTTTAGCCTTTCTAAAGACTTGCCATAGTTCTCTTTTAGAGGGAATGCTTCCCATGCCTGGCGTGAAAAGGGAGCCACTGAATTTTTCATCCCTGCTTTTTGAATAAAACAGATGTAGGAAAAACCAGTCATTACTATAAAGTCCAATGTCCCACCATACCATGGGTGAACGCATGGTGAGAGATAATGGTGTATGGAATTCCATGCAGGGATTGATTTTTGACTTAAAAAGTTTTTAAAAAAATATACTGTAATATCAATATGTTATGTCTTTAACTTCTGTGGCATGGAGTTTGCTATTATGAGTATATGATTTATGAAAATTTTATGAGCAAAAATTGTTTTATTGTAATTTTTGTAATATACCTTCTTTTGTTTGTTTCCTCTTCCTTTGCTGCTGTGCTTCATTGGAGTCCTGTTGAGTCAACTCAAAATTGTATCATTGCAGGATATAAAGT
>NZ_JAIOSW010000082.1 GCF_021107415.1 Desulfobacula sp. | reverse complement strand
GATTGAATAATGGGATGTTTCCGGGGCAAGAATAACAAGATCAGAGGGATTGCCTTTTTCTCTAATAGAGCTGTCCAGGCAATTTCTAGCGGTTAAAAGTGCTGTCATATTAGCAAGGGAACCCCCATGGGTTAACACACCGCTGCCATGAAAAAAAGTCAGTCTTTTTTTAATATCCGTGGGCATGGGTTCCCATCCGATTTTTTCCAACAGGTAATTGACCATGAAAAATTCAATGGCAGCAGCAGCCGGACCCATTTCGTAGATAGCCATGGCATTGTTGGTAAATCCGTCAATCAATGACCCCAGTGCACCTGTTGGATGGGGCACACCGACCTGGTGGGCAAAATATCCCGGATGGTGCAGTCTTGTGGTATTGTCAAGATACTCTTTTATGAAGGAATCAATCCTTTCATCGGATAAATCCCCCTTTTTCAGGTGGGTGGCAAGGCCTAATTTTTCATGAAGTTCGCTGATGGTCAGTTGTTTGATTACCGGTTTTTCTTTATTGATACTCTGGTTGTAATAGCTGTCAAGCTCAGATAATACTTTTTTCCCATCCTTATAAAAACTCATATGTCACTCCATCTTGCTTTTCAGTATAATTCATTTTTATGAAGTGATACCGCTTAAAATACCGGACTGGGTCGGTCCTGTAAAAGAAAGCCGTTTGATGTCTTTTATCCCGTGTGCTTTTAGCATGTCGGATATCTGGGGTTCACTGTATGCCCGGCCTTTTGGTGTTCCTAAATACATATTGATGGAAAAAAGAGCCGGAAATAACGGGCCGTCCATATTATCATTCAGGATAAAATCATGAATGTAAATTTTGCTTTTAGGCTTTAAGGCCGAAACCGCTTTTCCAATGATTTTTTGAGCCTGTTCCGGTCCTTCCCCATGGAGGATGTGGGAGAGCCAGGCAGCATCAAAAGAATTGGGGTAAGCAAATTCATCTTCGATATAATTTCCTGATATGAATTCGACCCGGTCTGATACTTTAAAGTTTTTAATGGTTTTTTCAGCAAAGGGACGGGTGGTTTTAAGGTCATAAACAGAGGCGCTTAATTCTGGGTTGGCAAGGCAAAAATGAATGGCATAAGTCCCGGGGCCTCCACCAAAATCAAGAAGCCTTTTACAACCGGACAGGTCAAGTTTTTTTGACAGTTCCGGCGCAACAGCCATGCCAATGTTGAACATACCCATTAAAAAGCTTTCGCGCCGTTCTTCATCGGAAAAAGAAGAACGGTTCCTTGTTGGCCTGCCTTCAATAATGGCTTTATCCATTTTGTGCCATGATTCCATCAGATGATGGTGGTGCATGATCATAAACCCGATATATTGCCGTGATTTTTTTGAAAGAAAAGTTAAGGCCGGGGGAGAATTGGAATATTTTCCATCTTTTTTTACAAGAAGCTCTAATGCAGACAGTGCATTTAAAAGCAGGAAAAGACCCCGTTTGTCCATCTTTAGTTTTTCATTGATTTCATCAACAAATAAGGCATCAGATCCGATAGCTGTGAAAATATCAAGTTTTACACTGGTATGAAGCGTACAGGTTTTCCAGTAAGAGCCGGACATTTCAAGAAGGCTTCCCGGATTCCAGTCAAATGATTTCATGCTGACTCCTTTCTTTAAAAAAATTTGGGTTATGAATTGCGTTAATCCTGATGTTCGCTTTGTCATAAGGATGATACAAAAAGATTATACCGAACAACTCGGTTTCAAACAAGAAAGAATGTTTACCAGGTTAATCGTATGTAGATTAAAATAAATTTGCTTTGCAATACAATATATTGTAAACTGATATTTATTTTTTGATGACTTGTAGTGCCTTCATGGGACCCTGCTGCCACTATGGAAAAAAAATATCATTTTTATAACAGCATATTTACACAGTCTGTTCTTATCGTCA
This sequence comes from Desulfobacula sp., assembly GCF_021107415.1. The sequence goes on along the minus strand of NZ_JAIOSW010000082.1, from coordinate 22,018 downwards.
TCGGATTTACACTGGTTTCTCTGGTATTGAGCGGCTACCTCTTCCAACAAAGTATGAAAAAGGTAGCCATGAAAGAGGTAGAAAACAAGGCGACGATCTTCCTTTCCGCTATGGAGACATCGGTACGCCGGTTTGTGACGAATAGAGAATCTAAACGTTTAACAGAATTGATAGAAGAACGGGCGAAGTTTTTGGAAAGCAACTTGAACTTTACAATTATCAGAGTAGTGGTGCAGGATCCCCAGGGTCAAATCTTAGATCACACCAGACCGGAGAAGATAGGGCAAACACACTCAACCGGCGATTTTCAAAAAGTGATAACCTCTGGCCGTCCTTTGATAAAGCGGGAAATCAAAACCCTCAAACTGGAATCTGGAAAGCCTGATATACCGGTCATTGAGATCATTTTTCCGATTAGCAACCGCATAGGAGATATAGTGGCTACCGTTAAGATTATTCTTGATGTCAGGCGTACTTTTGAACTGATCCATAAAGAATATTGGCGCTTAAATACGAGGGTGTTTTTAGGATTCGGTCTGGTCGCCGTTCTCCTGGTTATAGGAACGCTTTTTTTCCTCAGCCGTCGAATTATCACCCCTGTGTTATCAGTCGTGAAAGGTTCTGCTATGGTTGCATCGGGTGATTTGGAGATCCATCTTGTTCCCCGGGGAAAAGATGAGATCAGTAACCTGATACATTCGTTTAATCAAATGGTGGAAGGTCTAAAGCAGCGGGATCAGATGCGCCAATCCCTGGAAATAGCAATGGAAGTTCAGCAAAATCTTCTGCCAAAATATGATCCTGATTTTGAAGGATTGGATATTGCCGGCAAAAGTATCTATTGTGATGAGACCGGTGGAGATTATTATGATTTTTTTGAGTTTGATGAAAATAGAGCAGGAAAAATTGGAATTGTTTTAGGTGATGTTTCCGGGCATGGTATCTCCTCTGCACTTCTAATGGCAACTGCCCGGGCTTTTCTTCATCAGCGTCTGGCCTTACCCGGTACCATCTCTCAGGTTATTTCAGATATAAATCGGCAGCTTGCAAGAGATGTCGTAGACTCTGGTAGTTTTATGACTATGTTTTATATGATTTTTGATAAAGCATGCAAAAGTGTAAAATGGGTACGTGCCGGGCATGATCCCGCCATATTTTATGATCCAAAGACTGATAAAATTTCTCAATTAAAAGGTGCCGGAATAGCATTGGGTGTAGATGAAAACTGGCAGTATGGAGAAAATGAGAAACAAAACCTTGCAAATGGGCAAATTATTGTTCTCGGGAGCGATGGCATTTGGGAGGCACGTAACCCAAAAGGTGAAATGTTTGGAAAAGAACCTATCTATACCATCATCAGAGAAACCGCCAACCTTGATGCCAAATCAATTCTAAACACCATCATCGAATCATTAATCAAATTTCAGGACAACGTTAATGTTGAAGATGATATTACCTTGGTAGTAATAAAGATTTTACCCCAATTTTAATTCAAGACGCCTGCCTGCTATTGCTTTCCAGATTATTCCATGTCTATTCCCTGCCGATTAAAAAGATGCCATAAGTGGCAAACAAATTGGGCAAAAAGTTTACCATTTTGCCTTGGCCATGGTTGTTTTTCGTATTAATGGCAGCTCTTTTCAGAATTTTAAATCCGACCTGGTTGGAAAATTTTTCAAAATCATTCAGGCTTAGAACCCGAATATTAGGGGTGTCATGCCATGAATAAGGAAGTTCCTTTGTTACCGGTGCCCTGCCGGTAAATGCCAATTGCATCCTGATCTTAATATGGCCAAAATTCGGGAAACTGACCACACCCATTTTTGCCACCCGCATCATGGAATGGATCAGGTTTGACGGTTCATAGACCTGCTGAAGGGTCTGGGAACAGATGGCATAGTCAAAAGTATTGTCCGGGTAATCTTCAATCTCTTCATTAATGTCCCCCTGTAAAACCGAGATTCCCTTTTCAATACATTTTACCACCTTGGGTTCTTCTATTTCTATGCCCCGTTCCATTACATTTTTTTCTTTTTTGAGCCAAAAAAGCAAGTCTCCTTCGCCACAACCTAACCCCAGCACTTTTGATCCGGATTCAATCCATGAGGCAATGATTTTTAAGTCATATCTGAGCTGATCATGTTTCATGGAATACACTCCTTAAAAAGCCTTTGATCAGATTATCAAGCCTGTCACTGGGAAGTAAAAAGGCATCATGCCCCCATTGGGCATCAATTTCGCAAAAACTGACATCCAGATTGTTCTTTTTCATGGCTTTTACCATCTCTTTTGATTGATATGTGGGGTAGAGCCAGTCAGAGGTATAAGAGACGACCAGAAATTTTGATTTGCATTTTAAAAAAGCCTTAACAAGAGACCCTGAACCATATTGCCGCGCCAGATCAAAATAATCGGCAGCCTTGGTAATATACAGAAAGGAATTGGCATCAAAACGTTCGATAAATTTTTTACCCTGATATTGAAGGTAGCTTTCCACCTGGAATTCAGCACCGAACTTAAAGCTTAAGGCAGATCTGTTTTGAAGCCTGCGACCGAATTTTTGGCGCATGGACTCATCGGAAAGATAAGTGATGTGCCCGATCATCCTGGCAATGGCAAGACCCATATCCGGCTTTTTGCCTGAATAATAATGACCCTCATTCCAGTTGGGATCAGCCATGATGGCCTGCCGGGCCACTTCATTAAAGGCAATGGCAAGGGCTGAATGCCGTGTGGTTGTTGCAAGGGGAATGGCTGATCTGACCATGCCCGGATACCGGACACACCATTCAAGCACCTGCATGCCCCCGACTGATCCGCCAATCACCGATAAAAAAGATTTGATTTCCAGGTGATCCATCAGAGTTTTTTGAGTTTCAACCATATCGCCAATGGTAATGAGAGGAAACTTTGTTCCATATTCTTTGCTGGTTTCAGGATTTATGGATGTGGGGCCGGTTGATCCGGCACAGGAGCCGATAATATTGGAGCAGATCACAAAATACTTGTCCGTATCTATTCCTTTTCCAGGGCCCACCATGATATCCCACCAGCCCGGTTTGGCATCTTTGGGATCATAATATCCTGCCATGTGAGAATCCCCTGAAAGTGCGTGGAGCACAAGAATGACATTGCTTTTATCCTTGTTCAGGACGCCGCAGGTTTCATAGGCAATGGTGACAGGGCCGATGCCGGCTCCGCCTTCAAGCTTCAGCCTGTCGGGCGGTTCGGCAAAACTAAAGAATTGTTTTTCAACAATACTCACACTATCTCCGGTTTGATCCTGATCAATATATTCACTCATCAGTTAAACAGCTTCCAGGGCCTGGGCCAGATCATTACAAATATCCTCAACATGCTCCACTCCAAGGGACAATCGCAGCAGTTGAGGGTCTGCAAGTTTGTTTTTAAGGTCTTGGGGAAAGGAGATGTACTGGGATGAGTAGGGATGAATAATTAAGGTTTTGCAGTCCCCGAGATTGGCCAGGTTTAAAATCATATCAAGATGATCAATGAACCTGAAACAGGCGTCCTGGTCCTTTAACCCGAAAGTGAGCATGGCACCAAAGCCTTTGTTGCCAAATTGAGCTTTAGCGATTTCATGGCATTTATGATTCTCAAACCCCGGGAAGTTGACCCATTCAACCTTTGGCTGTTCTTTTAGAAAATTGGAAACCTTTATGGCATTGTCCATGTGACGTTCCATGCGAAGGCCCAAAGTATTCAATCCAAGGGCGGTAAGGTAAGAATGAAACGGAGCGGGTGTGGTGCCAAAGTTGATATGAAACTCTTTGAACAGTCTGTGCAGAAATGCAAGGTTTCCCTTTTGTTCAACAAAGGGAGCAAAATCAGAAAATTTTTCACAGGTCCAGTCAAAATTCCCGGCATCCACCACCACTCCTCCCATGGCAGCACCATGACCGGACAGGTATTTGGTTGTTGAATGCAATACAATGTCTGCTCCCAGTTCAATGGGCCGGCAAAGCCAGGGACAAGCCAGTGTATTATCAATCAGAAGCGGTATGCCGTTTGTATGGGCAATGCCGGCTATACTTTTGATGTCTGCAATTTCCATTCCCGGGTTGGTGATGGTCTCCATATAGACAAACCGTGTCTTTCCATTAATGGCCTGTTCAATCTCATCAAGGTTCAGCGGATCAACAAGCTTTACACTAATACCGTATTTTTTAAAAATATTTGTAAAAAGCGTATAGGAAGACATGAAAAGTGATTTGCTGGCTATAAAGCCATCTCCGGCACAAAGCAGGGTCATACAGGCATTGTTAATGGCTGCCATTCCGGAGCCGGTCACAACAGCGCCTGCTCCTGATTCCAGGGATGCCAGCTTTTGTTCAAGAAATCGGCTTGTGGGATTGCTCAACCGCATGTAAATGTGTTCTCCGGTTTGACCGGCAAATGTTTTGCTCAAGCTGTCCGCAGTCTCGTGGTAATGTGCAGCGGTCTGAAAAATGGGCGGGAGGGTAGCGCCATCCCAGGTGGCATCTTTTAACCCTTCATGAATCGCTCTTGTTTCAAAATGATAATGCCTTTTTTTGCTCATGATAGTTCCCCTTCATGCATCAGTTCTATGTCTAAGAAATGATAAGTATCACGTTGTGGTAGATTTTTGTCAATATTAACTTTAATTTTTTAATAAATCAAGTGACATTATGTTGAAAAAACAGTATACTCACCCTATATTTCGGATTATGAATCTATTAATGATTTTGTCTCTTCTCACGGATCTCACGAAAGTTGTGAACCTGAATGATATTATCCTCTCCTCTAATTGAAAGACTTTGATACTTTGACTTAGCGTGCCTGTTAAACCGGAAATACGGTCACAAACCCCACAGCTTGTTGAGGGGAAGCTTTAATAAAATACGGTATACAACATCAGCCTGGCAAACAGGCTGGAAAGGAGAATGTGATGGATATAAAAAAAATACTGAACCCTATTGACGGGTCAGAGCATTCAATCCGAGCAACCGAGTATGCCATTAAACTTGCAAGACTTTTGGATGCCGAAATTATCCTTCTGTATTGCCATGCCAGGTTCCCAATTGTTTTAGCAGAGCCCTATTTTCAGCAGGCAATTAATGAAATTAACAAAGCATCTGAAGAGCTTGTTGACCCATTTATAGAAATACTTGAAAAAGGAGAAGTGAAGTTTGAGGTACGTATTCTTGAAGGGGCTCCTGGAAATAAAATACCTGAGGTGGCAGGAATTGAGAAAATAGACCTGATTGTAATGGGATCAAGGGGGGTTACGGATTTTACCGGATTGTTTCTCGGCAGTGTTGCTCACCAGGTACTCCATAAATCAGAGTGCCCCGTTTTCATAGCAAAATAGTGCAGGAGTTACAAAAAGCACCATAGACCTTTACAAGGGTTATTTGTAAAAGAGGCTGGATTAAAAAGACTGCTCGATTGTTTTAACAGTCAATTGTAAAGATTTGTCCCGGTCAATTGATTTTTTTATTTTTTTGGCAGTTTGTTTAATTTTTGGGTTGGAGAGGCATTCTTTTAGTGCTGCAGATAGTTTGCCAACGGTTAATTTTGAACGCCAGATAGGTTTTGGCCCCAAGTTAGACGAATAAATTTTTTGGCCATGAAAATATTGATCCAGAATATGGGGGATAATCACTTGAGGAACTCCTGATATAGCTGTGGTGGCGGTTGTCCCGGCACCACCGTGGTGAATAACGGCATCTGTTTGGGGGAAAAGCATTAGATGTGGGTAATTTTTAATAAAAAAGACATCATTGGCAGACTGATATTCTGAAGATTTTTCCCAGAACTTTGTAATAATAATTCGTTTGCCAACGCGTCTGGCTGCAGCTACAAGCAAGGGAATATTTTTGGCCTGGTCTTTGGGGGGCATACTTCCAAATCCTGCATAGATTGGCCTTTCTCCCTTTTTAAGAAACCTGTCAAGATTCGGTTGGGCGGCGGCGGGTAAGTCCAGGTGCAGGTATCCGGTTTGAACAAACATTGTTTTTACATCTATGGGTACCTTTGCAACTTCTTTATCGCAGGCAACAATGGGATGCTCTCCTAAAATATGATCCCATGCGTTATCAACAGGCCCAAGGCCCAATTTTTTTCTGTACCGGTTTATCAAAAAGGTTAAATTAAACTTGTCCAGCAGGCTGGCAATTTTCCATGACATTCCATTGCACCATTGGGGGAGAGTTTGAGTTTTTATGGTTAAAAACGGATGATTATTGGACGGGAAAAGCTGTGGGGTAAAGGCCACATAACGATATTTTATATTCATGGCCTGTGCAATTGAAGACAAAGCAAACATTAACGATGATCCAATTACAAGATCTGCGGTTTCTATGATTTTGGGCAGGACTTTAAATTGAGAATGCAGTTCCTGCCTTACAAAAAAAACAGAAGCAATGTTCGTGCGAAGGCTGATAGCATCCTTCATATTGTTTAAAAAAGTGGTAACATCCGTGCCGAATTTTTTGTATGGGCATCCCAGTTGCCTTGCCCACAAAGCTTTTTCAGGGGGGCCTACAAGAAGGACATCGTGCCCGGCAGCTTTTAAGGCAAGGGAAAGGGCGATCATGGGCTGAACATCTCCCCGGGAGCCGCAGGTTGCAAGCACTATTCTCATTAAAGCTACCTCCATGATTTGATATCTGGATTATTATGTTCATAAGAATAACACGTTTTCATCCTTAAGCAACCCTTTGGAATGGGTGTTTAATCATACCGATATTCGGGTTATCATGTTGACATTATTGTCATTTTTAGGTAAGGAAATTTATTGGAAAGTGATTTTGATATTCTTATAATTAAAAGAATAAAATTAGATGATGGGATGGAAATTTTAGAATTTACACTGGATCAGCTTACCTGCAAATTTAGACAGGAGTTTGGTAAAGGTCTGTTTCACGCATCTGCCCTTTCCCGGGAAATTTTTAAATTTGGAAATAGAAATTTTTTTGATGCAAATGAGTTTACAACCTCACCTGTCTTTGCCAAGCAGCTTAAAAATAAAATCAAACTCACACCGGGAAAAGTCATTGAGACCTTTAAAGAAAACAATCTGACCAAGTTTATCACCTTGCTTTCGGATGGAGAGAGGATAGAGTCTGTTATCATCCCCATGACAAACCATCAGACCCTTTGTGTCTCCAGCCAGGTGGGGTGTAAGATGGGATGCAGGTTTTGTGAAACCGGCAGGATGGGCTTTAAAAGAAATCTACAGGTTGCTGAAATCACGGGACAATTGTTCAATGCCAGATTCACCCTGAAAGAGAATATTAAGAACATTGTATTTATGGGCATGGGAGAGCCTCTTGATAATTTAAACCATGTGGTCCAGGCCATCCGGGTGATGAACGAGCAAAGAGGGTTTGATATTGCTTTGCGCCACATCACCTTATCCACTGCTGGTTTGATAGGCGGTATTGAAAAGCTTGGCAGCCTTAATATGTCAGGCTTAAGACTTGCAGTATCCATCAATGCCCCTGATGATAAAATTCGTTCCTGGTTGATGCCTGTCAATAAAACAGCACCCTTGCAAAGGCTCAAAAGGGCTTTGGAAATGTTTCCATTGCCCAAAAGAGGATGTTTTTTATTTGAATATATTTTAATAAAAGGTTTAAATGATTCCCCAAAAGATGCTATACATCTATCTGAATATATTAAACCTTTGCCTGTAAGATTGAACCTTATCCCTTGTAATCCTGTGAACGGGTTTAATTATGAATCACCTTGTGACGATGATATGAACAGGTTTGCGGATGTGTTAACAGACAAAGGAATTTTTGTGATTAAGCGATGGAGTAAAGGCCGGTCGGTTGCAGCAGGTTGCGGGCAGTTGGGCCGGAAATGTTAATCTTTGATTATACCTGACCACGGCTTGGCATGGGGTGTGTTTGTGAAAAATAATGGCTGGATGAAATTTGTAATAACTTAGGTGGTTTATGAATTATACGGAAGAAAAAAGCAAGGCAGGCGAATATTTAAGACTGGCCTTGAATTATATTGCAAAACACAATTTGCCTGCCAACCCGGTAAATTATACGGTCTGGTACGAGTATGTATCCGGCAAAAACATGAAATTGAAAAAGGCCATTGAACATTCGCTTGAAAATGCTAAATCCCTTAACAATAATAATGTCGAAGGCCTGTATCAAAGATATGTAGCAGATGGCGACAGAATTGTCATCAGCAAACTTTTAACCAAGATTTCCCTGATGCTCAAAGATATTACCTACCATGTTTCAGAAACAGATGGAGATCTTTCAGGGCACGGCAAAAATCTGGGAGATTTGGCTGAGCAGATTGGTGATGTCCATGATTACAATGATATTAAAAAGATTGTTGACCAGATGATTGTTGAGACTAAAGCGCTCGTCAAATCAGGCAAGAGACTTCAAACAAGGATGAAAATATCTTCTGAAGACTTGAAACAATTGCATCAGGAATTGGAGAAATCCCAGCAGGAAGCACAGACAGATGCCCTAACCTCTCTAATCAATAGAAGAGGACTTGAAAAAAGGCTTGAACTGGAAAGAATCAGGGCCAAACAGAATGATTCACCGTTCTCCATTATTATGGTGGATATCGATCATTTTAAAAAGGTAAATGATACCTTTGGACATCTGGTGGGAGACAGCATTTTAAGAAGTCTTGCCCGAATGATAAAAGATCATTTGAGAAGAAATGATATTGCTGCAAGATATGGGGGCGAAGAGTTTTTAATCCTTTTACCTGAAACAGAAATTGAGGGGGCTAAAGCTGTGGGTCAAAAAATTAGAAAGGCCCTGTCCACAAAGGAATGGAAGCTTAAGGAAAACGGTAAAAGTATTGGGAGAATAACCGTCTCCATGGGAATTTCCTTATACAAATTCAATGAACCTGAAGAAAGTCTGATCAAACGAGCGGATGATGCTCTTTATCTGGCCAAAAACAACGGCAGGGATCAGATTGTTACCCAAAAAGAGCTTTAATCTATTTGTCCTCAGCTTTTTGGGCCGGTTAAATCAATAGTCAATTCATAAATTCCTTGTTCCACCTTGGCCTGAACCGGAAAATCACCTTTTTCAAATACTTTGAGCATGGCGCGGTTGGATGCCAGGACATCAGCGGTCATACCCTGTGCACCCCTGTTTTTTGCCAGTCTTGCTATCATCTGATACAGATAAGTAGCAATTCCGTATCCCTGATATTCTTCATCAACGACAAATGCAATATCCACAAAGGGTTTGTTCTGATGTTTAGCAAACCTTGCTTCGGCAATAATGGTCTGTTGTCCCGGTTTTCCCACAAGAGCAACAATGGAGAGGACATCCCGATAGTCAACATTTACGTATTCCTGGGTTTTTTCATGGGGCATGGTTTTTATAGGGCTGAAATACCGGTAATAGATGGCCTTATCGGAAAATCTATAAAATAACCGTCTCATCTGGTCTTCATCAGACGGTTTGATGGCCCTGAAACGTACATCTATCTTATCCCTGAATGTATGTCGTATTTCAATATCGGCAGGATAAAAATGGGCACTGTCTGCCAGAAAGATTTGATCTTTGTACAGGATATTGATTTTTTTTGCCCCTTCAACCAGAGAGGGCCGGTCTTCAGGGTGGGCAATTTCAATAAGAGCCTGGGCACGTTCTCTTAAGGTTTTCCCCCGCAAATGGGCAATCCCCTGTTCTGTCGCCACAAGATCAATGGACTCTGGAAGGCTTAGTAAATCAGGAGAGTCTTCCACTGAGAGGCGGATATTGGGATTTCCCTGACGGTTTCGACTGGGAAGGGCAACAATGGTGTAACCGCCCTGGGAGATTTCAGCCCCATTAAAAAAGTCTGCCATCTGTCCAGGGCCTGCAGTGACATGCCCTTTGGTGTTATGCAGGGCCACCCGGCCTGAAAGATCAACTCGTCTTACCGGGATAATAAACACAAACCGGTGGTTTCGTCCGATCTCCATGGGAGTGAATACTTTGTCAATGCTTTGAAATTCAACAATTGGGTTTTTGTCGAGAAATTGCATGAGCTCTTTACTGCCAAGGGCATAGGCGGTTAAAGATTTCCCCCGGAAAAAGCCTTTTCGACGGTTGCTTACAGCACCGCTTTTAACCAGTTCCATTAATGCATCTGTAAAAAACGGGGTGTGTATCCCAAGATCTTTTTTATCAGCAAGATATTTGGGCAGGGCCTCGAAAATCGGGCCAAATGTAAAGGCAAGACAGCTGCCATCCTCAATAATAGAGGCAACATTGGCTGCCAGCTTGTCAAATACAGGATCCACCGGGAATCTGGGGAAATAAAACGGCGGGTCAATGGATTCAACGATCATATCAAATGCATCAAACGGAACAAAAGTATCCCCTAATGTAAAAGGGATATCATGGTTGATTTCACCCACAACAAGGTCTGCCTGTGCCATGGCCCTGCGCGCTACATCAACTCCCACACCCAGGCTGCAATAGCCGGCTCTGTTGGGAGGTGTTATCTGAACAAAGGCAATATCAATAGGAATTTGACCTTCCTTCATGAGCAAGGGGATGGCTGAAAATCTTGAAGGGACCAGATCTACCTGTCCGGCTGAAATGGCTTCGGCAGATACCCATCCCGAGAAAAAGGTTTTAAGGCGATATCTTTTGGATTGTAATGCCTTGTATGAGATGGCATCCCCGAAACTGATAAGCTGGATCAGGGTAAGATCCTGGAGGCTATATCCCTTTGCATGCATAAGGCAGTTGACAAGTGTTCGGGGCTCTGCAGCACCGGTGCCGATAAAGATGTTCATTCCCGGTTTGATTTTTTCTAATACATCGTTTGGAGAGACGGTCTTTTTCTTCCATAATGGTGTTTTTTTAAACAATATATATCCTCTGTCTTAAATTCTTGTTGCAAAGGGGTCAATCGATTGCCAGCCTAACAGGGTTAAAAATACAACAGGAAAGAAAAAAAGCGGTATGGCAAACAGGACATCCACTGCAAAATGGATGGTAAACCATCTTTTCAAAGCAATGGGTACTGTCTGATGGGTCATAACACTTCTCCTTTCCGTGATGAATCCAAAAAAATGTTTAAATCCATCAAATTAATGTTTATGGAATCATACTATTAATAATTGAAAATCTTTAAAGTGTCCATACAATTGAGCCTGAACAGGCTATTTTTTGTAAATATTGCAAAGTTTTGGTGTCTCCAACCTCTTTTGTAATACAAGTCAGATCCAAATTCTGCATTACGCCAAGTAATATACTGTAACAAAAGCTTGATCCATTTGATTATTTTTTTATATATTATAATTTAATTGTTATATTTTTTTGCAGGTATTATAAATGTTGGGAATGAGGAAAATACTTGAAATTTTTGAAAAACTAATAAAGGAGGCATTATGAAACCAAGGAAAATTAAAGACAGAATTTACTGGATGGGTTATGTGGATTGGGATACACGTCTCTTTGACTCTCTCATTCCTCTGCCGGACGGAACAAGTTACAATGCCTTTTTGATTGAAGGCAGCGAGAAGACTGTTTTGATTGATACGGTTGAGTCACAATTTGCTGGAGAACTGCTGGCACAGCTTGATAATATACCTAAACTCGATTACATCGTTTCGCTTCATGCGGAACAGGACCATTCGGGCAGCATTCCCCAGGTACTTTCCCGCTACCCTGATGCAAAATTGATTACCAGCCCAAAGGCCAAAGGGATGCTGATGGATCTACTTCGGATACCCGAGGAAACTTTTATCATAGTCAGTGACGGTGAAACACTCTCTCTCGGGGACAAGACGCTGGAATTCATACATACTCCCTGGGTACACTGGCCTGAAACAATGGTTGCCTATCTAAAAGAAGATAAAATTTTGTTCAGCTGTGATTTTTTTGGTTCTCACATTGCAACAAGTGATCTCTATGTTTCCGATGAAGCGCGTGTTTACGAGGCAGCAAAACGCTACTATGCCGAGATTATGATGCCATTTAGAAATATGATTAAGAAAAACCTGGACAAAATTACAGCATATGACATTGCTGTCATAGCTCCCAGTCACGGGTCTATTTATCCGCGACCCTCCTTTATTATCGATGCTCATAAAGACTGGATAGAAGGGCCATCAAAGAACCTTGTGGTTCTGCCTTATATTACAATGCATAATAGTACAAAAAAAATGGTCGATTTTTTTGTTGAATCGCTTGTGGAGAATGGTGTCAGCGTCGAGCAGTTTCATTTGGGCGTTACGGACATAGGCAAACTGGCAATGGCTCTCGTTGATGCCGGAACAATAGTTATTGGTACGCCAACGGTTCTTGCAGGTCCCCATCCCAACGTCGTTTATGGTGCCTATCTGGCGAACGCATTACGCCCTAAAGCCAAGTTTCTATCCATTATCGGCTCCTATGGGTGGGGAGGTAAGACTGTAGAAATATTAGCAGGAATGATTCCTAATCTTAAAGTAGAAGTTATTGAACCTGTTCTTGCCAAAGGCTTACCGTCAGAGGATAATCTGAAAGCGCTTGAAAATTTGGCTAAAACTATTGCCATGAAACACAAAGAGCAGGGATTTGTATAAAAAAGTGCAATGAACTGGTTTGTTCTTGCACTCATATCGAGCATCACCCTGAGCTTAAGGGAATTGGCTGTAAAAAAGGCCGGGAAAGAGCTTTCTTCTGTTGTTATGAGCTGGGGGCTTAATTTCTTTATGTTCCTCATTATTCTTACCCTTAATGTTATTTTTTTTAATTATCATACCATTACAATATCATTTGTATGGGTTTTAATTATTGCAGCAATTTTGGATTCCCTGGCAACTGTATTATATCTTTGGGCTATTAAAGAGGGTGATTTGTCAAAAATTATTCCCATGCTCTGCTTTATCCCGGTGGTCCAGTTATTTGTGACGCCTGTCCTTGTCCATGAAAACTTGTCATTGATCGGTATTTTGGGTGTCCTGGTGGTGGTGTTTGGATCCTATATTCTCAATATGAAAACCTGGGACGGGTTTTTATCACCGGTTAAAAGTGTTTTCAAGGATAAAAGTTCTCTGATGATGCTGGCAGTAGCCTGCATTTGGGGAGTGAGTTCAAGCTTCCATAAAATCGGTGTGAACCAGACCGATGCATTGTTCTGGGCCGTGTCTGAGATTGGGCTCATTTCCCTGTTTCTATTCCCGTTTGCATTTTGGTTGGATAAGGGCAATTTTTCTTTTTCCAAATTAAAAAATACATTTTGGCCAGCCATTTTCAGCACATTAACCGTTTTGTCATACTATACTGCCATCAGCCTCGGGCCGGTGGCATATGTCTCTTCGGTAAGGCGGCTGGGCGTATTGTTTACCATGTTGATCGGTATTATAGTTTTAAAAGAGAAAGTTAAACGCCTTAGTTTTGTGGGCGGTATTATCATGATCACAGGGGCTGGAATCATCAGTCTGTTTGGATAATGGGCAGGAACAGGTTCCTGCCCAAGGGTATTATTTATTATTTAATTTTTCAATATTATCTCTGGCAAATGTAATGGACGGATCGATTTTCAGAGCCATTTCATAGTATTTGACGGCAATCTTAATTTCACCAAGTTCCCTATAGTTTGAACCGATATTGGCATAGTTGATGGCAAGGGAGGGATCCACTTTAAGTGCATTTTCAAAACAGGTGATGGCTGTTTCATGGTTTTTCAGCATAAAATGGCAAAATCCCATGGTATTAAACATATCCGGGCGCTGCTTATCAATGGCAAGGCCTTGTTTGCAGATTTTGATGGCTCGTTCATATTGTTCAAGATCTTTTAAGCATACCCCCATGTGGGAATAGATATCAGGCATATTCAGCTTTGCAGGATCTCTTTTCAGTGCGGTTTCAAATTCTTTTAAAGCGGTTTCTCTATCATAAATGGCGTTGAACATCAGGCCCTTGTAAAAACTTGTGTAGTATTTACCGGGTAATGCCTTTTCCAGATCATCCAGCCTTGACAGGGCCTGAACAGGATCAAAGCTTTCCGTGATTAATCTGGCGGAAAACATACCCACACTGGCTGCAACAGCCCTTTCCCTGAAATGTGCGCCGGGAATGATGGTATAAAACGCTGGAATCTCAAGCTTTTCATGCATGGTGCTGATGGCAAGCAGTTGATACCCTTTTTTATCCAGTGTTTGGATCAGGTTTTCAACCTCGGTTTTGATATTATCGCTTGAAAGTTTGGGTAATGCATCCATGTCGATCATTTTTTTAGGATGGGTGATAAATTCAGCATCTTCAATGTTGGTAAATTTGGGCAGGCCGCTGGCCACATAATTGGAACCTGAATTAAAGTCGCCTGCAAGCTGGGCTGTTTCCGTAAGGGCACGGCCCATGGCTTTTTGAGGGTCGGGTGATGTTCCGGCTGTCCAGACGATTTCACTCATGTCACCAAATGTGGCAGGGTCCCAGGCAAGAATGGCAATGGTGGGTATTCCCGTATCCAGGGAAAAATCCGAAGCATATACCTTAATCCCTTCTTTTTCATATTTATCCAGAATTTCAATGACCAGAGGATCAGTAAAAGAATCAAGATTAATGCCGGGAACATTCAGGTTTTCATGGCTGACAATGGATGAGGTATGACGTTCGACCAGTTCGCAAATCCCCTGACTTAATGCTTCTTCCGTACAATTCCCTGCGCTGGGCCCGTTAAATTCATTAATCATGTAAAACCAGTTAAAGGGGATCAGGACTTCTTGTTTTTTCGTCAGATTATATCCTTTAGTCCATTTTAAGGGCAGGTCATCAAAGATTTGTTTTACTTTTAATGCATCTTCTTTGTTATCATGAACAGATTTTATGATCTGTTCATAGGTAAGGGCTTTTTCTCCTAATTCTTTTGGGGTTGAATAGAAAAAGTGTTCCTTTTTTTTTATAAAAGAAAAAAAACTGAACCGTTCAGCCAGCTCCATCACTGCACTGGCTTCCGACTGTGCAGGTGTCCCGCCCTTACCCATCTGCTTTTTAGTGCCGACCACATTTTCAGCATCACTGCCGCATTCACTGAAAAAAATCGGTATGTCCAATCGTCCGTTATCAATCCTCCGGGTCTGGCTTAGAATGTCGAGATTCAGCTTTGCTGTTTTTTCTTTAAATTTTGCTACAGTCTCTTCCGGAGATATAATCTTGTCCTGATCATATGTATAGCCTTTGAGGGCATCCTTTAACTCAATTTTATAACTCATGGATTGTCCTTAATCTTTACTTGTCGACACGTTCTATGTTGTCCCCTACTTTAATTATTCCTCCTCTGAGGATCTTAGCAAATACACCTTCTTTGGGCATAATGCAATCCCCTGTCCGATAATAAATAGCACATTTTTTATGGCATTCTTTTCCGATTTGGGTAATTTTCACAAATACTTTTTTCCCGAGTTTGAAAACCTGGCCGACGGGCTGATTTTTCCAGTCAATCCCGGTTGTGGCTATATTTTCAGCAAAATCTCCAAAGTTTAGTTTGAACTCTTCACTGCTGGCTTTTTCAATACTTTCCGAAGCCAGAAAACTTAATTGCCTGTGCCAGTCGCCTGCATGGGCATCATCTTTGATCCCGTGATTTTCTATAAGTTCCGCCTGCTGGATACATTTTTTTATTGTTCCTTTTTTTTTGCTGACGGCAATGGAAACGATTCTCATTTTTTAATCTCCTATGATCAAGGAGTTTTCAGGGCAGATAGCCCGTTGGTCAATTCCAATAACACACCCATGCCCTGTTTGACTTTTTCATCCCCCATTGCCCCCAGCATTGAAAAGGGTCCGGCGGGTTTGGCAGCACTAAGATCAATTGTGGCCGGAAGGGTGGATGCCTTCTCGATAAGATCAAGGGCTTCAGGCCGGGTCAACTCTCTTAACAGGCCCGTCAGACGGACAAGGCCATCGGCAATCTGTTGGAATTCTTCCTCTGTATAGGTCTGCCCGATTTTTTTCAATGTTTGAATGCTGATGTTGGCGATTTTAAATACATTGTTCTGTTCAAGATCATCAAAAAATTGGATAACATCGGGGACAGTGCTTTTCATTAAAGGTTCCGCCGTAACCGCAAGATCAATAATATTTTTCAGCATGTCCATGGAATAGTTTAAGTTTTTGGTATTTCTTAAGGCTTTTTTACAAAGAAATATCAAATCTTCCAATTGAAACTCTGCTTCGATATCGGCAAGTTCACCAATAAGATATTGAACTGCCTCGTTCACCCTGGGTGCCAGTTCAAGTTTTAATTCTTTGATAGATGCTGCAGATTCAGCAATAGGCGTCATTTTTTCTTCGAGTCGTTCCAAACGCTCAAGAATTTTTTCCTCGTTTGTCATTTGCCACCTCCTTTACGATGCTTTCTGACGGATTTTACCGGCAAGATTCATTTGGGGTTCCAACGGCAGATCCAGACCTTTCATCATCAGGTTCCAATAGACCCATCTGAACATCATCTTTCCCCAGTAATTACTCAAGCTCTCTTTTAAGAGGCTGAATGGTCCCATGCCCGGAAAAGGAAATTTTCCCGGCAACGGTTCAACATCATAGGAAAAATCAAGCAGAATAGCTTTTTCAAAGCCGGAAGCCAGAAAACAGGTTGCATGGCCGTCAAATTTAGGGAGTGCCGCATGGCCGTCTATCTCCCGGATCAGGTTGTCAACCAGAGTATAGGCCATGTAATGGGCAGTTGACCCTGCCTTGGAGGCTGGGACATTGGTGGTGTCTCCAATGACAAATATTCGATCAAAGTTTTCAGCTTTCAAGGTGTGGTTGTCTGTTGCCACATATCCTACAGGATCACTGACTTCGGAATCAATCAGACATTTGTTTCCCATATTGGGTGGAATGGCAACCAGAAGATCATATCCGATCTTATTCCCTTTGTGTGATTCAATGTTTTTTTCTTTGCCGTTAACCGCAGCAAGATCAAAATGAGGTGTTACCTTGATATTTTTTTTGGCGGCAAACTCGCCTAAAACTTTGGCTGCCACCGGTTTGGTAAACACATTGTCAAGGGGTGTGACAAACTCTATTTCAACTTTGTCCCTGACCCCGTTAACCTGAAAGAACCAGTCTGCCATAAAAACAAATTCCAAAGGAGCAATCGGACATTTATAGGGGATTTCAGCAATATTTAAAACAATTTTACCGGAATCAAAATATTTAAGCTGTTTATACAGAGCATTCGCCCCTTCCAGTGTATAAAAATCAAAGGCATTATCACGCCAGGCATCCCGCATACCTTCTATTTCATCAGGGGCAATGTCACACCCGGTTGAAATGACCAGCCAGTCATAGTCATAAGTGCTGGCCTTTGTTTCAACCCGTCGCTGGTCAGGATCAATTTTTACGATGGTATCCACAATAAAGTCAACGCCCTGGGGAATGAACTCTTTTTTTGACTTGATAACATCTTCCGTGGAGTAGATGCCAAAAGGGATAAAAAGATATCCGGCCTGGTAATGGTGCCTTTCATCCCTGTCAATAATGGTGATCTCAAGTTGGGATTCAGGAATTTGCTTTCTTAGCATATTGGCAACAATGGTGCCCCCTGCACCGGCTCCAAGAATGAGTACTTTTTTCATGGTATTCTCCTTTGTAATTAGGTGTAAATAAAAAGAATTACGCATATGAATACCACAATGTGGCAGCACAAGCAAATTGTTTTTTAAATTATTTTTATTACAAAGCTGCAGGATCTGTTATCGGTTGTCGGCAAACCTTCTCTTCGCAGGGATAGAGTGTTACCAGGCCATTCAAAGCTGATCGCCCCCTGACCTGTGGGAGAATCTTTGATACAGCATCAAATTCTTTTCCTTCCTGGACCATAATAATGATCTGTCCGGCCACAAATTTTTTGCGGAGGATATCCAGAAAGGATTTTGCCTTTTGTTTTTGGCCTTCCGGTGTGATGATAACCATTTCCCTGACAGGATCTGTTAAAAGTTCAATAACCGGCAGCATTCCGGACATATATGCGGGTGATTTCAAAAGAGGACCGGAAAAATATTTCAAAGTTTTTTCAGCCCGCTGCCCGTAAGTTTTTCGATCCGTATATAAATAAAGACGTGAAAGATTTATGGCAGCAATGGCATTGCCCGAAGGAATGGCGCCGTCATTTACAGGTTTTTCTCTGGCGATTAAATCGTTCTGGTCAGCAGATGTCATAAAAAATCCGCCATGGGTCATGTCTTCAAATTTTTTCTGGATCAAATCATCTATATCAATCGCTTTTAACAGCCATGCAATATCAAAGGTGGCTTCATAGAGATCTATATAGGCAGCGGCCAGGAATGCATAATCATCAAGAAATCCCTGGTGGCCCGTTTTATTATCCTTGAAACTGTGGAAAAGTTTTTGGTCCTGCCAAAGATTTTTAAAAATAAACGCATGGGTCTGGATGGCAGCATCAATGTATTTTTTTTCGTTAAAAGCAAACCCAGCTTTTGCAAGAGCAGAGATGACAAGGCTGTTCCATGAGAGGACAATCTTGTCATCAAGTCCGGGAAGCTTGCGGTTCAATCTTTTTTCATAAAGAGTTTGATTGGCTT
Organism: Desulfobacula sp.; assembly: GCF_021107415.1. Next base: position 3,498 of record NZ_JAIOSW010000082.1, on the reverse strand, counting down.
TTGTGATGATGTTTTCAAGCTCTTCAGAGGTGATGGCAAACTCTTTTGTGATCATATCCGATTGTCCTGAAATATGAAGGATCTGCCGTTGGTTTTCCCTATCCTTGAGGCCATAATATAGTTTGATTATTTTTGAGGTTTTTTTATCAAACAGGCCATCTATCTCTTCAACGGTCCAGGTGAAAAAATACCCCTCCTCTTGAACTCCTTCAGGGGTGAGACTGTCCGCATCTGTGGCTGAATAAAATCCCCCTTCAGGGGACTGCACCTCTTTTAAAAGATAATCCAGAGTTTTTTGAGACGTTTGTCTGTATTTTTCATTTCCGGTTAATTGATAGGCTTCAGTGTATGCAATGGAAAGCAGGGCATTATCATAGAGCATTTTTTCATAGTGCGGAGTAAGCCAGATACTATCCGTGGTATACCGGTGAAAGCCTCTCCCCACATGGTCATGGATACCCCCGGTCATCATTTTGTCAAGGGTAAGTGTGATCATATCAAGAACCTGATCATCCCGGGAAGTTTGATAATATCGCATTAAAAGTCCTAAGGGGAGCGAAGACGGAAACTTGTTTCGACCGATCAATCCACCATTTTTCCGATCAAATCCATTTTTATATGAGTCCATACTTTTTGATATTAATTCTTTTGTTGGAAGGGCGTTGCCACTTTGATTTTCGGATGACTCTTTAAGAATAGTGGTGATCTGATGACCGGCTTTATTAATGGCCTGCTTATCTTTGTGATATGCCTCATCAAGTCGTTTTAAAAGAGTTAAAAACCCCAGGGAAGCCCCTCTGTCACCATCCCTTGCAGGAAAATAGGTACCCCCGTAGAATGGTTTTTTATCCCAGGTTATAAATACGGTCATGGGCCATCCACCGCTACCCTGTAAGGCCACGACAGCCTTCATATAGATAGAGTCAATATCGGGCCTTTCCTCCCGGTCTATCTTTACGGCAATGTAATGCTCATTTAAATAAGTTGCGATCTCAATATCTTCAAAAGATTCCTCTTCCATCACATGGCACCAGTGACAGGTGGAATATCCGATACTGAGCAGAATGGGGCGATCCAGTTGTTTAGCTGTTTTAAAGGCTTCATCGTCCCATGGGTACCAGTTTACCGGGTTGTGCGCATGTTGGAGCAGGTAGGGACTTGATTCCAAAGACAGTCGGTTGGTATATTCAGGTTTTCCGTTAGCATCCAGATGTCTTGTTCTTGGTGGATTTTTTTCCATTTTATTTATCCTTTTCATCAGCTCATTATCATAAGGCAGGGTACCAGGAAGCGTTTTAGCAAAAGGGAGAGCTGTATAAAACAGACTTAAGAAAAAAAAATAAATAGGTATTGATTAGTGAACCATTGCATAAACTTGTCCTTTCTCTTTCCGGATATCGGCATGTCACCCTTGGGTTTCCTGACGCCACCATATTCTTATAGTAATCAGGTTATTGATCAATTCAATTGCCGGTTTTAATTTAATGGAAAAATATCTTTGAGCTTATAATAGGAAGACAATTTTTATTATTTTAAATCTTAAGAATTTTCTTCAGGTTCCAGATGAACCATGACATCGATGATTTTCGGGTTGTTTTGAATAAGGGTATGCTTCACCTCTTCTGAAATATCATGACCCAGTATAACAGACAATTGTCCATCAACCTCCAGATGAAGATCAATATAAATATAATTGGCAAGCTTCCGGGTTCTCAATTTATGAACACCCCTGACGTTTTGAATATTGTTTATGGTTTTTTTAAGCTCACTGATTTTTTCCTTTGAAAGTCCGGTATCCAAAAGGTCGTTGATATTGGTGAAGATGATCTGAAACCCCACTTTTATGATAAAAGCAGATACAATGATAGCGCCAATCTGGTCAAGAAATCGTAATCTTGGATCTATTAAAGATGCCACAACTGCAATAAGGACGGGAATGGAGGATAATGCATCGGTTCTATGGTGCCAGGCATTGGCTTTAAGAGAAGAAGAATTGGTTTCAATGCCAACCTTGACCGTAGCCTTGAAGAGGATTTCTTTTATGATTATTGAGATAAGCGGGCCGATAATGACAATCCAGTTCAATTCAGGCTGGTTTTTTTCCTGTAGTGAAACCAGGCCATTATATCCAATCGCACCGGCCACAAAAAGAAGAATAAACCCGATAATAATAGAAATAAGGGATTCAATTTTCTGATGCCCGTACGGATGAGAATCATCGGGCGGGGCAGTCCAGTATTTTACCCCGAATAAGATTACCAGGTCGGATGATGTATCTGAAAAGCTGTGCAGGGCATCTGCAACAACCGCCTGGCTGTTACCAAGAAAACCAATAAAAAATTTAATGACGGAAAGAACAATATTTGCTGCAAGGCCGATCAGGGTGATTTTTTGAATTTGGGTTTTTTTATCCATTTAAATAGTATAATCCAAAGCCAGACTTAAATAAAGTGGTTTGATTCTTCTTCACAAGGCAATGTCACGCTGGAAGGGATCAAACTTAAAGGCTGAATAACAGACAAGGTTTATCTTGACTTTGGGGGAAACTAAATTTTACCAATTTGTCTTCTGGCGGCGATCAACATCATTCCTATTGATATTTCATTAACTACCCCACCTGAAATTCAATTACAAAATTAATTAAGGTATCCTGAAATGAATCACTCCTGCCCAAACGAAAACTGCCAGTTTTCCATCAGACACTAGTTAAAAACCTGGATATTTAATATTCCGTTTCCGTTCCAGGCATGGTATGGTCTTACCGATACAATCATGGTGTTTTAACAAAAACATTGCAAGGAATTCACCAATGCCCTTTCCTGAAAATTCTAATCCTTCCGGTCTGCTGAACATGGAAAACATTGATTTTTTATCTGTGCTGAAACATCTGGATGACGGAGTGATTATTGCTGACGTTAACGGGACCATCCTTTTTTACAATACCGCACAGTCCAAGATAGATGGATTGTCACCCAGGGATGTGATCGGGCTCAAGGTGACCGATATTTATGAGCTCAATAACCGTACCAGCATGATCATGCAAGTCATCTACCGGCATGCAGCCATCAAAAACAAGGCGTTTTTCTACAGGACCCGCTCAGGAAAAGTTGCCAACACCATTACCAGTGTTTACCCCCTTTTTAATGGAAAAACCATCAATGGGGTGATCTGTTTTGTAAAGGATTATGAACTCCTCTATCGATCCACTCCTTCATCAGCCATCACTGAATCCAGACCAGACCTTGGCAACGGCACCCAATACACCTTTGCCGACCTTATCGGCAACGATTCGAATTTTCAGCGGGTGGTGGGAATGGCCAGAAAGGCGGCTTCTTCATCCTCTCCCATCATGATCCAGGGTGAAACCGGGACAGGCAAGGAACTTTTTGCCCAATCCATTCACAATCACAGCCAGCGACGGGAACAAAAATATATCGGCATCAATTGTGGGGCCATTCCCCATGATCTTCTGGAAGGCATTCTTTTTGGCACTGCCCG
>NZ_JAIOSW010000220.1 GCF_021107415.1 Desulfobacula sp. | reverse complement strand
ATCATATTGTTTTTTAATGATTTTAATAAACAATTTATCAAGCACAATTTCCCCACAATTATCTCCAAAATATAAGAGATGTTTTGTTTTTGAAAGCTGATTTTGAAAAGTTGTGAATTCATCCTTTGAAAGAGATGTTTCAAGTTTTTTAATTATAAAATCTTTTATGGTGGCAGTACCCTCCGGCATCATAAAATCAATTGAATTTCCAAGTATTGAAATCTTTGCCGCTGTATTTAAAGGGTCTGAGGATTCCTCCACCAATTTTTTTAAAAAGGGATATATTTTCAATACACGGTTGTTTAAATTGATTTTTTCATTATGGAAGGGATCAGGATCATTAACCGCAGCACTAATTTTTTTCATTACGACCTCTATGATATCGGGACTTGGCTGGTTCCATTCAAGGCCCCTCAACCCTGGAATTGTTAAAATATTAGAAAACAGCTCCCTGGCGATTGTCCCATCCAGAGAAAGCCTTTTGATGGCTGCATTTGACATGGTCAGGATACAGGGGATGCAGTCGGGTTGAATCAGCATAGCAAGGTCCTTTCATAAATACACTTCATCGATCTTTTATTTTATCCCAGTATTTTTTGTTTTGATCCTTCCAGTCACTACCCCAATTCCTTTCAAAATAAGGAGAGGACAGCCGGCTATGCCAGAAATCCCAAGTGGATTCCCCCTTATCCTGGGATTTTAACAGATCAATCAAAAAAGTGGTGATATTGACCATTTCTTCTTTTGGGAGATAGGAAGCAGCACCGCCTTTGATAGATTTTATGAGATTGTCAGGACTTAATGCATTGGCTGTCAACATAATGGCGGTTATGTTTCTGTGCTTGGCAATGTTTAACAATTTATAACCATCCACACCCATAATATCCAGAATTGCCAGATCAAAATCATTTTTTTCCATAAACGCTTTGGCTTCTTCAAATGTGCCTGCTTTTGTCACCTTGCACATATCCAACATTTCTTCCAGTGAGTCCAATACATCCGGTTCATCATCCACTATGAGAACCTTCTTGTCATTTAACAAACTTTTGTCTGACATTATTCACCTTCCCCGTCAAATCATAAGACTTTATTTTTCAAACCCCTTGATCATAAGATCAATGATATGATCTATATCATTTTTTCCTTCTTCTTTCATTATTTTTTTACTGAAATCCTTTTTCCCCGACGCTGTTACAGGTCTGGATTGGGTTGAAAAAATATTGTCGGGAAACGACAGATCCGCGTCTATTGCCCACTCTATGTCCTGTGGGGCGTTATAATGTTTTTCAATGCGCATTCCTGTCTTTGCGATTTCCATCACTTCTCTGACACTGATGCAGGGAATCCCTTGCTGATCCAACGGAACAGGTTCGACTTTTGTACCACACGCTTTTGCAACAAACCGTTGATCTTTCTGGCCGATGATACTTTGAGTTATCGCCATGGAGTTCTTATTGATAACAAAGCTGTCAGGAGAGACCAGGCCTTGTACAATGCTTTCTCCAAATCCCCAGTTTGCTTCCATGGTGATCTTGGAGGTATCTCCTGTCACAGGGTCCAGGGTAAACATCACCCCTGCGGATTTTGAATTTACCATTTTCTGTATGCCCACGCTGATCAGTACATCATCCTGGGGGAAATTTGCTCTCATTCTGTATATAATTGCTCTGTCGGTAAAGAGACTCGCCCAGCATTTATGAGTTGCCAAAACCACCTCATCATTGCCCCAGATCCAAAGATACGTATCCTGCTGACCTGCGAAACTTGCATCTTCAAGGTCTTCTGCAGTGGCACTTGATCTTATGGCAACAGGAAGGTTTGGGACACCACATTCATCACAAAGTAATTCATATGCAGCCATTATTTCGTCACATATCTCATCGGGTATGGGTGTGGAAAGAATGGTCTGGCGGATTTCTTTCCCAGCCTTGACAACCCGCTTTATTTCATCAGGCAATATATCATCCAGTATCTCTTTGACATTAGCCCATAGCCCTGTTCGTTCCATAAATTCCCCAAAAGCCGTGCTTGTTACAGCAAATCCAGGTGGAACCCGTATGCCAGCATTCACCAACTCCCCAAGGTTTGCGTTTTTCCCACCGACAAGGGAAAGGGTATTTTTGCTACATTCTTCAAACCAAAGAATATACTTAAATTGTGGCCGCATCTCGCATTCCTCCTTGCTGTAGTTAGAATAGCTTAAACGATTAAGTTACCTCCTTTGATAACGAACAGACAAGGGGTGGTTAAGCCCGAGCTTTTGCCATTATCTTAAGGAAGTAACTTAGAGTTATCCTCGTTAATCCGGACAGTTCAACAGTGTAATCTTACTTGTCCAGAATATAAACGACACCGTTGTCACCATCCACTTTGATGCGCTGTCCTGTCTTTATTTTAGCGGTTCCTTCAAAAACATTAATAACACAGGGGATTCCATACTCCCTGCTCACAATGGCCGAATGTGAGAGACTTGCTCCCCTGTCAACCACAACACCACTAAGAAGGCCGAATACCGGGGTCCAGCTGGGGGAAGTTGACACGGCAACCAGTATATCCCCTTTCTCTATCTCATCCAGTTGAGATTCTTCCATGATCACCCTGGCAATGCCCTCACATGTTCCCCCTGAACCGCATACTCCATAGAGATCTGCATTCAATTCCGGCTTGGGAACCGGCATTGACCCAACCACGACCTTGAGTGCGATGGGATCATTGGACTGCACAAGAACGCCCATGGCATCATCCATTGAAAATCCTTCCCTTAAGATGGCGGGCGGATTTTCTTTCCCACACCAGCCCTTCCATTCTTCATGCCGTCTATCGGCAATGTGTTTGAGATTGAGTCCATCGGGCACAAGGGTTGCGGCCCTGACCTCATCCGGCACGAGAAAGAAGACATCATCAGGCTTATCAATCACGCCGGCTGCTGACAGTCTTTTCCCTATCCCGAGGCATGACCTTCGTATGAGGGCATGGGTATAAAGGTCTAAGTAATGATTGTGTTCCTCGCTAAAAATACCGGTCTTCTGGGCAATACCCAGCAGCATTTTGAACCAACCCTTCTGGTCTTCCGGAACTTTCGCCATAACTTCTTTTATAGCCTCATCACGCTTCTGGACCAGGTTCCCCCTTTCAACATCCAGGTCAAAATCTCCGCCCTGTTTAAGAAAAAACTTTACGCTTGCTATGGCAGGTGTTGGATCCTCAACCCATGTCGGCATATTGACCTCGGCCATCCGCTGCATGCGCCATCCGTCTTCATCAAGGAATACCTGAAATTCTTCCAGCCATTTTTTGCCTTGGTCATTTTTTTTAAGTTCTAAAAGAACATCCACTGACTTGCTGTTGAGAATGATATTAGCGACACCCATTTCCTCGGCCTTTTTAGAAAACTTCCAGAGACTCCTGTCCACCTCATACACTTTGTTGTCAAATCCCCTCAAAAGATTGTGAAAGGTAGGATGGGTGTCGTCTATACCCAGGGTATCTTTGCAGGTATTCTCAAAAAGAATAAAGCCTGTATAAACGCCATACATCATGTGCATGTGAATTTCCCACATGCGCCGGCAAACATTTATTGTATCCTCGAAGTTTGCAAGAAGCTCGGCATTGCTGGCTGTATCGACATCACAGGATTTCAATCTCTCATAGTGACCCAGCATCTCCTTTACATAATCGCCCCACAGGTTGTCATAGTCATCTATGAAGGGGCGAATGGCTTTCTTGAACTTTACCTCACGTTCTTTTCGTTCTGCTTCATCCATTACAAGGTTAAGGGTAAGATAACCGCCGCCGTCTTTGAACCGCCAATCCCAACCCTTGACCGTTGGCAGACTGAGCTTTTCGGCGCCATACTGCATGCCATGACGGCAAAAATTTACCCAGAACCACCCGAACATGGGCGTCCAGGGTGGTACGGAATGGGTGGCATCTAAAAACCATGCCGGTGATTTTTCAAGATCTACCTTCTCGTCAAACTCAAGCCCGGGAACTGCATCATAGATTTTCATTTTTTCCATCTCCTTCTTGCTGATTAATAGTCATTATTGTGGTCATTTAAATATCATCTCATTCCCAGCGCTTGCGCTAGGAAACAAGAAAAATTTAATCCACTTTCACTAAGAAAGATTTTTTATTGCTCCGTCAAGCCCCAGCTCATTGAGCTTGCCAGGTTTAGGAGTCCCATTTTTTTCATACCCAAAGGCTTCATAGTATTCATCCAATAGTGTATCCAAATTTCTGATCATTTGCCCGGTAGATGGCCCTGCCTTTCTTAGCGGCTCGGTTGTCATCCGTTTCGGGAGGGAATCCTCTTTGCGCGAAAAACCCTCCCTAACATTGAAACATCTTTCAATACAAACTATCCTTTCTCCGATTTTAAGAAGCTTGTCTACACTTCCAAACTCCTTGATTCCTGTTGCTGCGGTAAGATACTCAACATACATCCCAAGAGACAGCCCTGAATTTCCGAATGTGCACGCAATCAATGAGTCATCCAGGGCCTGCTCTTTTTGAACCTGTGCAATGGATAACCCCTTATCCGTTTCCGTGAACGGGTCCACTTTCCCGGAGAGTTCCTCTCTGGGTCGTCCATACATGTGACTCCCGCCAATGTTTGACGTCGCCATACTCAAGCCATACCCTTTGACACCTCTGGGATCATAACCCGCAAGTTCAAGGCCCTTAATCTCCATGGCGTAAAACCTTGCCTTACCTCCCAATTTCTCGGCTGCCCGTTTCACCCCCTGGCCCAGCAGCGCACCGATCCCTTCCATTTTTGCGATCAGTTCAATGAGAGAAAAGATGGCCTTTTTATTACCCCAGGTGAGGTCAAGACCATTTGTGTCAGATGCCGAAATAATCCCTTTTTCAAACAATTCACAGGCAAAAGCAATGCTGACGCCCGTACTAATGACATCTAATCCGTAGAAATCGCAAAACGCATTGGCATCAGTAATAAAAGCGCTATCCGTAATCCCCAGCAATGGGCCAAAGGCATAAATCGACTCATATTCCGGTCCGTCAATCTGTGTGCCGGTTAAAGGTCCCTCAGTAACGTTCCGCATACCGCCACATCGGGTCATGCACATATAGCATCCGGCTTTTGCCGTTTTTAAATCATAAAATTTTTTTCCGGAAATATTATCAATGCCCGGAATGCTTCCTTTCTGAAAATTTTTAACCGGAATGATGCCCATTTTGTCCAGAACAGTGGTAATATAAGGGGTTCCTATGGTGGTCATATTTTTTTTACGGGGATGATCTTTTAGCATGCTGATCTGGGTTTTAACCAAATCCTGAAATCGAGGATTGTCAAAGGGAACAGGCTTTTTCACGGGTACATTAATGGAAATAGTTTTCAGATTTTTAGCCCCCATTACAGTTCCCACCCCCCCGCGGGATGCTGTGCGTTCTCCAGAGGTAATGGATGCGTAACGGACAAGATTTTCCCCGGCTACCCCGATACAGGCCGATTCTGTATGCCGGCCATATTTTTCTTTGAGCAGCTGTTGCAGGCGACGGGGATCAATGCCCGAGAATTCTTTAGCACTTGAAAAATGAACCCCCGATTTATCAACATGAATAGTCACCAGGTTTTTGGCGCTTCCCTGAATGATAATCAGATCATATCCGGCATGCTTCATCCAGGCACCAAAGTTTCCCCCGACTACGGACCGAAATATAGTACCGGTTAAAGGGCTTTTGGTTGTAACAGCCCATTTTGAAAACCCTTGAAGCCCTGTGCCTGCAAGCACCCCTACGGACAGTATCAGTTTGTTTGCAGGTCCCAAAGGATCTATGTTCGGTTTGAGTTCGTCAAAGAGGTACTTAGCGGCAAGCCCCCTTGCTGAAATGAAATCACCAAGATGCTTCTCAGGTATTTCCTCTACTTTGGATGTGGAACTGCTCAAATCAATCCGGAGTAATTTTCCAGCAAATGTTGTCATGGTCTCCCCCCTGAGTTAACGGCTGAAAAGTCAAAACGATCAGCCCAAATGAGTTATAAATTTTCTTTATACAATAGATATCTAATCATCATCAATGCATGGCACGGCCTCCATCCACCAACAAGGTCTGCCCGGTTATAAAATCACTCTCGTCAGAGGCAAGGAAAAGAGCAGGCCCAGTCAGGTCTTCAGGCTTTTCCAATCGATTAAGAGGTGTTTTCGACGTATCATATTTAGCCACATCAGCCAGGCCCCGGCTTGCCTCCGTATCTGTGAAACCTGGAGCGACACAATTGATACAGATGTTGTAGGGGCCCAATTCCACTGCCAGAGCGCGGGTAAGGCCGATAATCCCCCCCTTGGATGATACATAGTGGGCAAACCCGGTTGAGCCTGTAAAGAAGACCTCGGAGGATAGATTGACGATCTTCCCGTATCCTTGATCCTTCATATGGGGAAATACTGCTCTTACAGCAAGAAAGGCACCCTTAACATTGACATTCATGACAAGATCCCATTCATCCGGATCTATTTCATAAAAGGGCTTTCTTTTGATGCCGTCATAGATGGCAGCGTTGTTTACCAGGATGTCTATCCTGCCAAAGGCTTTAATGGTCGCCTCGGCCATGGAAAGCGTATCCTCTTCTCTGGCAACATCTGCCTGGAAAAGGTCGGCCTCACATCCAAGGGCTTTAATCTGGTTGACCGTTTCCGTCAGGTTATCCATGTCCCTGCGCGTTACCACCATAACCTTTGCACCTTCTTTGGCCATCTTAACGGCAAATGCCCTTCCAAGACCTTTGGCCCCCCCGGTCACTATTGCAACTTTGTCTTTTAAACGCATGGGGTGTCTCCTTTCTTTTCAATCTTTAATTTGATGAATACGCGTTCCCCCAATTCAGCGATGGGGGGAGCCCAAGGTTAATTACAAGTCAGGTGAGCGCAAACCAAAATCTTTTGCTATAACAGTGTAGCAGTTATAGCTTGATCCGCGCCCGATAGCCGGGCCGCCGGCGACTCCTGAAGAACACATATAAAGACCCTTGATAAATGTTTTATATCCCCCTGGCAGACCCCTGAAACGTCCACTCTGAGAACCGCCGCAGTTGCCCTCGGACCAGCCACCCTCTCTCATGTCCAGGTGAGTCTCCTGTATATCAATGGGCGTTGTAATACGCTCTGCAATAAAGTTATCTTTGGTCATGTTGGGGGCGTATTTTTGCCATTGCGAGATCATGGACTCATAGAATTCATCATGCAGCGTGCGCCACTCTTTTCTGGAAAAAAGTCGGGCAGGGCAGGTGAAATCTTCAACATGCAGACTGTGTTTTCCTTCGGGCACTCGGCTTGGATCCCAAATGCTGTCCGGCGCTGTCAAACAGAAAAATTTAGAAGGCATCCCCAGTACGAAAATTTCATGCATATATTTGTCTTCCATAAACCCCAAATCCTTGGGCGCCCAATAGGTTCTTGGTGTGGCATTGATATCGGGGTTGTTTTTGGCCGCTGTATACTGTGGAAGCTCATGTACAGCCACGGTTCCCCAGAAAAGTTGAGCACGATCAAAGAAATAGGTATCCACCTTGCGCTTCATGTTGGTATTCAGATGATCTTCTCCAATCATACGAAGAAAGAGCTGGGGAGTGGCATTATCAGATACCACCATCTGCTTGGCCTCAATCTGTGTGCCGTCCAACAATTTGATGCCTTTGGCCTTACCATTTTCAATAATCACTTTATCTACTTCGGAATTGATAAAATATTCAGCGCCCAATTTTTTCCCTGCCGAAACAAGGGCATCCGTAATAGACTGGGTTCCCCCTTTGGCAATAGCCGCAGTCTCCCATCCAAGTACCAGATGAAGTGCGCCAAAGGTATAAACAAGTCCGGGCACATCGTCAGGATAAATGCCGCTGGAAGTTAGAAATCCCCTCATCAACAAAATTCTGAGTTCATCGCTTTCAAAAAAATAGTGCGCCATCTCTTTTGCAGTCATAAATTGCATGGATGGATCAAGCCCGCTTGCGGGGTTGGTCATAAGCTCTTCCAGGGCATCGGGCGTTCCATAAGGAGTGGGTACGCTAAACCTGTGCCTGGAAAATGCCGGTCTGATGATTTCTTTGTATTTATCCGTCCAATCAAGATACGCCTCTGCGTCAGCTTTAGAAAACTGGGCTATCTGATCATAGGTTTTATCTACATTTTTTTGACTATATTGTGTTTCACCTGTTTGCGGGTTTATTACCGGCCAACCGGCATATGCGACATAGGAGGTTCCATCATCAAAAACAACCGCCTCATTTGTATCAGGAAAAACATACTCTAAGCCTTCATCCCGAAGATTAAACTCCTTATAGGAAGGATGACCGTAAAAGCGTGTAAAATGAGCGCAAAAATTGCCCCGGAACCCGGGTGCAGGTGTGTCATCAAAGCTTACGGCACCGCCTCCAAGATGATCCAGTCGTTCAAAAACCCCCACTGTCATTCCGGCCTTGGCCAGATAAGGCGCAATGATTGTACCATGATGTCCCCCGCCAATAATCACAGCATCGTAAGATTTGTCTGCCATTGTGTTTACCTCCTGTTTCTTTTTTAAAATGATTGAAAACTAACTCATATATACTCTTTTCTTTTTGAAAACTTTATCGAAGCGTCGTTAAAACAGCCGCCAGTTTCTCAGCCTGATCATCAGGAGTGGCGCCTTCTATAAACTTACAATCCCTTCCCATATCAGAAGGCGATAAAAGTTCAACAATCTGTGTTTCCATTAATTTTTCACGGGCCAGATCAAAATCCCCGCTGTTCCATGAGGAAATGGAAGCAGCCCCCTTGAGCATTTTCAACATCTTCATGCGGGAAATATACCGCAATTCACCCACCTCATTGCTCACTGTCACCAGTGCGGGCATCTTAGTTTTCACCCGTTCATACCCTTCAGGGTGACTCTTTTTGACCACCACGCTTCCATCCGTGATGCTAATCTCCCTGGCCAGGCTGATGCAGGAAATCTCCAGCAGTTCACCCAGTATGAGGCCTACCTGGCCTGAATCCCAGTCCCCGGCCTGTCTTCCGGTCAATACCAGATCATATTCGCCGATCTTTCTGATGGCATCAGCCAGTGCACAGGCCACAGAATGACTGTCCAGTTTTTCAAACGCATTATCTTCAAGGAGTATCAATTCATCGGCTCCGGCCGCCAGGGTCTTTCGCAATACTGTATCTGAAACTTTTTTGCCCAGGCTCAAAACAGTGATTTTCGCATCCATCTCTTCCTTAAGCTGAATGGCTGCTTCCAGGGCATTCTCATCAAATGGATTAATGACCAGCGGCGCATCAACGATAATTTCTTTGTTTTCAGCATCCACGCTGACATCTGACAACGGCGCTTCAGGATCTGGAATCTGTTTTGCACAGACGATTATGTTTATCTTTTTCATGACAATTCCTCCAATTTCTTTACCAGCAGGGGAATGATGGTTTCATAATCTTCCACAATTCCATAATCCGCCACCTTAAACATATTGCATCCTGAATCTGAATTGATAGCAATGATCTTTTTAGACTGAACCATGCCCACCAGATGCTGAATAGCACCCGATATACCCACCGCTATATAGATGTCCGGAGAAATGATGGTTCCGGTGAGGCCCACCTGATGGTCGGGAGAGACCCATCCTTTATCCACGGCCACCCGGCTGCATCCGATCATCACATTGTTAAATGATTTGTTTAGCACCCGGGTTAGATCTTCAAGGATTTCAAATCCGTCCTCGTCACCCAATCCGGCACCGCCGGCAATCACTACATCTGCTTTGTCCAATGCAATGATGTCCTCCTTGACGATCTCTAAAGATTCTACCCTGATGATTGATTCATCGATTTTGGGAACTATATCCACAATTTCCCCTTGTGACTCAGCCGCCTCAGCAGGTTTAATCACATTCCCCCTCATGGTTGCCATTTGCGGCACGCCCGGGCACTTGAACACCGATATGGCATTGCCGCCTGATACCGGCTTGGTCCGAAGCAAAAGGCTGTCCTCCCCAGGTCCATTGCCTGGGTTAATGGAAAGATCAATGCAATCGGTTGTCAGCCGGGTGTCTAATCGACAGGCAAGTCTTGGACCCAGGTCCATGCCGATAAAAGAGTGGCTCATGAGAAAAATTTTCGGGTTGATTTGTTTTACGGTCTGCTGAAGGGACTCAAGCCACAGATCGGCATTAAAATTATTTAATAAGGCGTGTTCCACTTTAAAAACCTTGTTTGGCCCATAGGAAAGCGCCTCACTGGCTGCCGCAGGAAGCTCGTCGCCAATGAGTACCACTGAAAATTCTCCATCAAGATCCTTGGCAAGATTTTTTCCGATGTTTAGCAATTCAAGGGTCCTTAAATTCAAAGATCCCTCTCTCACCTCCCCTAATATCAAAACTTCACTCATTTTGTTCCTCCTTATAAGAATATATTTTAGCTTTCATCAGGATTTGAGTTCTTTTATGCATCCGCGCCTTCCAATGCCTGCAAAACCAGTTCGTTCAGATCCATAACCCGAAGGGTCTCATTCAATCCGGCCACTTTGCGGGCATCCTCCAGCATAATACGGCACAAGGGGCATGCGGTGATGAGAATCTGTGCTCCAGTGGCCTCGGCCTCTCTGATTCTAATCTCACCCATCTTGACTTCACCGGCAAGATCCTGCCACATTCTTCCACCGCCGCCGCCACAGCAGAGGCTGTCTGCCCCGTGGTGGGCCATCTCCACCAGGTGGACTCCCGGGATCGAGCGAATAATCTGTCGCGGCTCATCAAAAATTCGGTTGTAGCGGCCCAGGTAGCAGGGGTCATGAAAAGTAACCTTCGCCGTCATCCCCTTTTTAAACGAGAGCTTCCCCTGGTCCATAAGTTCTTGCAAAACCAGGGTGTAATGGCGTGCTCTAAAATGCTCTTTTGGGTATTCATTTCGAAAAGTATGGAAGCAATGGGGTGATGAGGTGACAATGTCGCTAATGTTATATTTTTTAAAAAGTTCAAGACAATTATCCATTTGTTCTGAAAACAGACCCAATTCACCTACCCGCCTGGCAATATCTCCGCAGCAGGGCTCTTTTTTACCAAGAATACCAAAACTGACCCCAGCCGTTTGAAGAATCTTTGAAAATGAAAGGGCCATGCCCTGGGCGGTATCATCAAAGGAAGTGGTACATCCTACAAAGTAACACAAATCCGCTTTTGCCCCCCTTTTTGCGAGATCAACCAGATCCAGACCTTTTGCCCATTCGCCGCGCCGGCGCTTAGATGACTCCCAGGGATTGTCGTAGTTGAAAACCTTTTCAAGCGTCTGGTTCAAAAGTTTGGGCACATGGGTACCTTCTTCCACGGCTAACGCCCTTTTTTTGATAACGGCTTCAAAGGTAGCACCGTAGACGGGACAAACCTCCAGGCAGGCCCGGCAGGTAGTACAATACCAGAAATTTTCATCCATTTTGGTTTCTTCATGCCGGGTTAGAAACCGGATATCCCCTAATGGAAAATGCTTTTGCCACAGTCCGCGGTGCATGGCCTGAACAAAATCACGTGGGGAAAAAGGTTCTCCGGCTCCTGCGGACGGGCAGGATGCGACACACCGCCCGCAACGCATGCAGGCATCAAAGAAGATTGAATCCCCTATATTAAATTCCGTATTAAATTCTCCTATCTCATCTTCGATATCCGGAATAACAGGTGACACGGATTCCTGGATATAAATGCTCACAGGTGCCCCTATGATATGAAAAAGCTTGGTAAAAGGAATTACTGCAATGAAGGAAAGACTCAGGAGCGCGTGCCCCCACCAGAAATAAGGATAAAAGGCCTCGGCTGTAGAGGGTGAAAAAAGAGCACCCATCCACTGACCGGCAAAAGACCAGGCGCTCCATGAGGGATGATGATAGGTTAAGCGAAGCCCTTCCAGCATAAATCCTGAAAAGACTGCCAGCAGGAGCCACACTGACACAAGCGCATCCTCCAGTCGCCTCTCAAGTCTGGGAACACGCTGAATGTACCGACGAATAAGGGCCCATATTATTCCTGTCAGGAGCATGATTCCCCCGATTTCCATAGCGAAGGAAAAGACCAGATAAACTGTACCTTTAAGGAATGAAATGACCCAATGATGGACAGACAGGATGGCGGTACCGATAAAAAGGGACAAAAAGCCCCAAAACAAAAAAAGATGCATTATACCGGCGGATATTTCATTCTGAAGTACTCGTCGCCCCAAAAACGTATCTAAGATTGTTTTTTTGACTCCCTCCTTTGAAAAAGGAATATTCAGTGATCCTCCACTGTTCTTTTTCCATACCCAGATATGAATGGCCACTCCTGTAAGAAAAATTCCTGTAGATAGACCCGCTAACACATAGAAAATCCAAACATTTTCGATCCTCCAGTACATGATACGATAGGGTGCCATAGAAGCTATCTCTCCTCAATTCTGAATACTTCAGGTTTCTTAAATTAGCGTGTGTAATCTTTAAATTTTTTTATTGACTTGTCAAAACATTTAATTTTATATATTCATAAGTTTTTTTTATGCGTTAAAACTTTTACTTATAGGTCACTCAATGCGAATGAACCTGAATCAGCTCAGAACATTTTTTTTAGTCGCCAAGGAAAAAAGTGTTACCAAAGCAGCTGAATCCCTTTATGTGACCCAACCCGCGGTCACTATGCAGATAAAATCCTTAGAACAGGATCTGAAGATCAAACTTTTCATGAAGCATGGCAAGGGCATTGAACTGACTGTCGCGGGTAGTGTTCTTTTTGAATATTCAGAAAAAATATTCGAAACGGTAGAAGAAATGGAATATGTCCTGAAAGGATACACTGACTCAACCCATGGCACCCTCAACATTGGCACGACCCGTAGTTTTGCAAGGTACCTTATGCCGGATCTCCTGGCTCGCTTCCAAAAACGTTTCCCCAAAGTGAAAATTATTCTGAAAGTAGGGAGTTCCCAGGAAATTGCAGACGGTGTTCAAAGCTTCACCTACGATGTAGGCATTATCTGCAGACTGCCATTTAAAGCTAAGCTAAAGGCGATCCCCTATACAAAAGAGGAATTTTGCCTGGTCGTATCATCGCAACACATATTTTCAAAATATGACGCGGTGTCTTTCAGAGAACTTCAGAACGAACCGGTCATTATCAGGGAAAACGGTTCAGGGTCAAGATATGCTATCCTCTCCCTGCTGAGTTCTTACAACGTTAAACCCACAATTTTATTAGAGGCCGCCAGTATAGAATTTATCAAGGAATATATTATTAAGGGTCAGGGAATATCCTTTCTTTATAAGCCTGAAATTAAGTTAGAAATCGCCCAGGGCCTTCTTACGCCTGTGCCGGTCAAAGAAGGCCCGATCTTTGTACAGACTGATACGATTTTCCCCCGAGACGTTGACCTTTCACCACCGGTAAAGGCATTCCTGCAATTGATCGAGGAGGAGATGCAAGGGTGATCATGCCGTATTCAATAATAAAATTACTAAATATAGAATGGAACTATATTACATGATAAACCAAAAAATTCAGGTCTGGTGGTGGTCAGTCTGGTGGTGGTCAGAGGAGGAATCATGGGAATTGAAATGAATTGGTCTAAATTTATCCAGAGGGTCTTTCAGTCTGCCGAGCCATATCTGAAAAAAAGAGGAGATATCCTTCATACCCAGGTAGCTCATCAATATACACTGGTTCTGATGAAGCAGGAAGGGGGTGATAAAAAGATCGTCGAGCCTGCCATCATCCTGCATGACGTCGGATGGTCTTCTCTGGACCCCATACAGATTCAGGCCGCATACGGTGTCAGGTCCGGAGGGAAAGAGGCGGATCGACTCAACCGCATCCATGAGCGGGAAGGCGCGGTGATCGCCCTGCAGATCCTTCAATCCCTGAAATATGCTCCACAATTTACAGATGAGATTATTTCCATTATCCAACGGCACGATTCGGGGATTACTGCTCGTAGTATAGAAGAACAAGTTGTCAAGGATGCGGACAAATTATGGCGATTTTCCAAAATAGGCTTTTGGGAGGAGATTGAAAGACAAGAACTTGAACCGGCAGAACTTTATCAATATCTATTAACACGATATCCAGAATGGTTTTTCACCGATACCGCGTTGATAATCGCAGGGAAAGAAATAAAAAAACGTGGTGTGGAAACAATGTAAAGCACAAGACATTAGGTCGAGTGCCCTCACCCCAACCGCTTGCTTTGTTAGGATTATTAATAGCTCAATAAATTTTTTGTATCCATTCACGGGGGTTGTTAAGTCATCATAACCATCTGAAATTATGAGAAAAAAATGACTTTATAGCCTATTGAAATAATTACAAAAAATCTAGATCTTTCATTATTAATATGTTAAGCCTCTATTTATTTAGCTATATTTAGGGTATCATTATATAATCGTGTTTTTTGGAATAAAGGAGTATTATGTTAACCAGAAAAAAAATAGTAATTGGGTTGCCGATTATTGTAATTTTGTTATCAGCTTTTGGTGCATACTTATTTCTTTCAAAAAATACTGACAAACAGTCTGTCAAAATTGGTGTTGTCTTGCCCTTGTCAGGTGACTTCCAAACATATGGAAGATATGGAGTTCAGGGTGCGAAAATGGCGGTGGATGAAATCAATAAAGCCGGTGGGGTCTTGAATGGAAGGCACCTGGAACTGATAATAGAAGATAATAAAACTGACCCTAATATTGCGGTCAAACAGATAAGAAAATTAATCCAGGAAGATGATGTTATTGCGGTAGTGGGACCTGTCAGCAGTACTGCCCGTGATGCAATGACCAGAGTTGCCAAACAATTTAAAACCCCCCTGCTATATGGTATCAGTTACGAGGGTAACAGGTATGACCGGTATTTATTTTGCTACAGCCCAATTCCTGATCATGTAATCACTCCAATAGTTCCTTTTATGGCAAAAAATTATGGTCCGTCATTCTATATTTTTGGCTATGATTATGTGTGGCCGCACGAAATGGCAGAAGCCATTAAAAGAGAAGTGAAAAAATTAAACTACAAAATATCAGGGGTTGAATTTACCCCTTTTGGCATAAAGGATTTTTCTTCAACTCTTAAAAAAATCAGGAAATCCAAAGCTGATGTTCTCATGCTGATCCTTCCTGGTCCTGACGGATTCAGCTTTATCCGGCAGTTTAATGAATCCGGTTTGAGAAAACATGTAAAAATCGTGGCAATCGCGTCTGATGAAACCTTTTTGCAAGCCCTGCCGCCGGAAGAACTTGAAGGTATAATAACAAATGTTCATTTTTTAAGCAGCCTTGAAAGCAAAGAAGCAAAATCATTTGTTGACCGACAGAAAAAAATGTTTGGGGATAACACAATAGTAACTTATTCTACAGAATCTCACTATGGCTTGATCAAACTTTTACAAAGAGCTATTGAAAAGGCCGGTACTGTTGATAGAGAAAAGATTGTTGATGCCATGGAGAATCTGACAATAATAGTAGGTAATGGTTCGGTGACAATGAGGACAGATCATCATATGAACTTGAATATGGTAATCTCCGAATTTACTGCCGGCAAACTCATTGCGAAAAAAAGTATCGGACTGGTAATCCCCGAAAATCAAAAAAAAGGTGAATAGTGACAGATGAGTTTACGTGTCAAAATCCTTTTATGGTTAATGCCGGTATTGTTTCCAATGCTGCTCATCATCTATCTCAATTATACAGCCCAAAGAAATGCTGCCGAAAAGCAGTTAATAAATACGAGTTCAATTATAATTGAGCATGGTGCCAGAGATCTGAATGATTATATCCTGCTGAAAGATACAACTTACCGGCTCCTGGTTGAGTCGCTTGTTAAAAGCTCAATTGATCCGAATAATGTCACAATAGAACAGGAGAGCGAAATTGGAAGGCAGATGAAAATTCATCCCGGCTTTTCCACAATACTTTTCACGGACAAAAAAGGCAGGGTACTATTTGGAAAGGTTGGTCTAAGCCGGGATGATATCCCGTTTTTACCACGCAATATTACCGGGGAAATTGCATTTGATAAAAATGAGCAAAAACATTTGACTGATTTATACCAAAAATGGAAAATGTCAGTTGCTAAATACCGGAACCAGATAGTTGACACCAGTAAGCTGATAGATGAGCTTAGCATATCCGGTGAAAAAAATTCCTTCAGATACCGGCAGGCACAGCAACGGTTAGTAGCCTTGAAAGAAGCCATAAAACAACCTCCGCATACTGTTTTTATCGGCGGGAAAAAATTGACTGACAAAGCTGGTTTACCTTTTCGCTCCAATACATTTATATTTGCCGTCCCGACTGAAACAGGTAAGGGAAAGCATACAGGTTTTATTCTGGGGATATTGGACTGGACTCATATTGAAAACAAAATTTATTCGCTTAAATCAGATTTAAAGACCAGCGGAATACCCGGAGCGGACATTGTTTTGTTTAATATGTTGTCTGGTGAATTTCTCATTAATTCAAAGTATATATTGGCAAATTTTATTAAAGAGGCTGTAGAACAAAAAACTTTTGAGAATAACATGAATAGTTCTGTAAGGTATGTGGAGTCTATCAATGCACAAATGATTTTTACTGCCGTTGTAGACACCAAAATACTCACTCTGATCAATGATACAAGCTATCTGATTTTAAAAAATGATAGCCATGAAAACAATTTAAAAAACATTTTGAATAAATCTGATTTCTATCTGATTGGATACGTACCTGGAGCGGACATTTTTTTTCATGCAGAAAAATTGCTATGGAGATCAGTTTTTTTTACCCTTCTAAGTATTTTTTTGCTTACAGGTATTATTTTATTGTTAAGCGGAAGGATTGTTCGACCCATTGCAGAAATGGCAACTATGACAAAACGAATTTCCGAGGGTGATTTAAATTACCGGATTACTAATACCAGGAACGATGAAGTAGGAAGGTTGGCTTTTTCTTTTAATCAAATGAGCAAAGATCTTTTGAAAAAGCAAACAGAATTGGAAATAAAGAACAAAGAGATACAAACCAGCGAAAATCGTTACCAGGCTCTCTTTGACAATGCACCTTTTTCTATTGGTACGATTACGGGTAATGGTCAGATTAAGGATGTGAACAAGACGGTTTTCGACATATTCGGATATACAAAAGAAGAAGCTCAGAAAATAAATATGCGTGAACTTTATCAAAACCCGGTTGATCTGGAAGAA
This sequence comes from Desulfobacula sp., assembly GCF_021107415.1. The sequence continues at coordinate 1,501 of NZ_JAIOSW010000220.1, read as the reverse complement.
TTCATACAGGAAATACAAAAACATGGAGCTGTCAAAGGTATGGATTCCAACCTTAAACGTAAGGACGGTCCACTATTAGTCGGTCGTTTAACCGGTGTTCCTGTTACCATTAACAAAGACCCGTTAATACTTGTCATGCTTGAAGATATTACCAGACAAAAAGAGGCAGAGCGAGAAAAAGAGGCTGTGGCTGTCAAACTGCAACGTTCTCAAAAGATGGAAGCCATTGGTATGATGGCAGGCGGTGTGGCACATGACCTGAACAATATCCTGTCAGGAATTATCAGTTATCCTGAACTGCTACTGCTTGATCTGCCGGAAGGCAGCCCTTTGCAAAAGCCGCTGGAAACTATTCAGGCATCAGGCAAACGGGCTGCCGATGTAGTAGCTGACCTGCTAACTGTTGCTCGGGGAGCTGCTGCTGTCAGAGAAGTATGTGATCTGAACAAACTGGTTTCAGATTACCTGCATTCACCTGAAATAAGACAGCTTACAATTACTCAGCCGAATGTAGCGTTTAATGCCGATTTTGCTGATGATCTTTTCAACCTGAACTGTTCAGCGATTCATATTCGGAAGTGTTTGCTCAATCTTGTTATTAACGCTTTTGAAGCAATTGATAAATTCGGTTCAATTACCGTGTCTACTACCAACCAGTACGTTGATACGCCTCTCAAGGGATATGATAATGTGCACAGGGGTGAATACGTGGTTCTTTCAGTCATTGATGATGGACCCGGCATTACACCCTATGATTTGGAACGGATCTTTGAGCCTTTTTATACTAAAAAAGTGATGGGAAGAAGTGGTACCGGTCTCGGTCTTGCCGTGGTTTGGAACACAGTGCAAGACCATGACGGTTATATTGATGTAATTACCGGAGTCAAAGGTACCCGTTTTGATCTATACTTCCCGGCCAGTCGTGAAATGGCAGATATTAAGAAAGAAGAAATGCTCTTGACCGACCTGCAGGGTAACAGCGAGACTATCCTGGTAATCGACGACGAGCCGGATCAGCGCAGAATTGCCTGCAGCCTGCTGAGCAAACTAGGCTACCAATCCCAAGCTGTTGCCAGTGGTGAGGAAGCTGTTGCCTATCTCAAAGAACATACAGTCGACCTGCTGCTTCTGGATATGATTATGGACCCGGGCATAAACGGCAGAGAAACCTATGAGCAAATTGTTGCATTGCATCCCAACCAGAAAGCAGTGATTGCCAGTGGTTTTACTGAAACAGATGATGTAAAAAAAACTCAGGACCAGGGTGCCGGATTATTTATCAACAAGCCATATACCCTGGATCGACTTGGTCAGGCAGTTAAAATTGAGTTGGGAAAGCAGATGTAGTGAAAAAACAATATTAGTAACAGGTACTTTGACTCTTTAAAACAGACTTTATAAAAACTCACAAAATTCCAAAAAACCTGTCATTGGGCAAAATCGTCCATAGGTGGCAAGGAGTGGTGAGATTTTTATCAACGATTCATGAATAATTACTAGT